>JAIEPY010000124.1 GCA_019748155.1 Burkholderiales bacterium
AAATAAGAGGGTTTATCTCAACGATGAAAAAGCAAGGTCTGGATATTTTGGATAGCCTGAAACGGGTAATTTTAAATTCATTGGATTACAATTTAGTGATTGTATAAATTTAGCTTAGCCTATAGGAGGCTGAGCAGTAACCAATATTCTACGCAAGACGCGAAGCAATATTTCTACACTAGCTTATAAAAATACGTAAATTATAGATTACTATTAGAAAGATATAAATGCAAAATTTATTCAAAGATTTAGAACAGCTCTTATTGCAATGTGATGATTATAGTATTGATGGCAAACTAAATAAACCTAAAATTGAAGAGCAGGCATTATCTTTAGCATCGCAATTGCTCAAAATATTGTTAAGTCATGTTGGGTTAAAAAAGCATTTTTTCCAAGATGTCGATAGTTTACTGGTTTTTGATAAAGTTAAGTTTCAAAAGTTTATCTCAAATAAACAATTTTTGCCCGATAGTTATACCCAATTTAAAAATAAAATTGGTTTAACGGCAAATGGAACATATCTAACTGAATCTAAAGAAGTTGTACTTGATTTTCCTTATAAAGACTGTGTATTGCAAGGTTGCCAAGATAAAGAAGACTCTAAACGGAATGAAGTGTTTTTTAATGAAACTTTAGCACCAGATGATATTGATATGTTGTTAGAGCCGAAAGTATTAACAAATTTTAAGAAATATGATGCTACAGGCGAACACAAAGTAACTGACCTAAACATACAAGACAACCTAATTATTAAAGGGAATAACTTATTAGCCTTACATAGCCTATTGTCGGTGTATCGTGGTAAAGTCAAACTAATTTATATTGATCCTCCATATAATACAGGTAATGATGGTTTTGGGTATAATGATAAATTTAATCATTCTACTTGGCTAACTTTTATGAAAAATCGGCTAGAAGTAGCACGGAAACTATTGCGTGAGGATGGAGTGATTTTTATTCAGTGTGATGATAATGAGCAAGCTTACCTGAAAGTATTAATGGATGAGCTGTTTAAGCAAGATAATTTTGAGTTAACTATGTTTGTGCAAGTTAGATTTAGTAATAAAACATTAAATGAGGATATGAATTATCAAAAATTATGTGAATCAATTCATGTTTATAGGAAGTCACCTGAATTTAAGGTAAATAAAGAATCTATTGAATATGAATTAAGTAAATTTTGTTATAAGATAATAGAAAAAAATACTGGTACAATACAGAAAATAGGTGGAAAGGACGTCATTATATTTAAGCCTGATGAATATGAAATAATAAAAGTATCTCCTAATTTAGATGGCTTAAAAGAAACATGGGCTACAGGGTCTTTAGCTAATCAGGGAGGAACAGCCGCTGAGTTTTTAAAATTATATTTAGAAGAAAGAAAATCTATAGATGGGCTTGGTGTATTATATAAAGTAATTGGCATGGGTGAAAATGGTGATGGGTTAGGATATAGATATATTACGGGGCCTAAAAGAGAAAGTGCTACTAAAGGAAAATTTTATACAGGTATTCCTTTGGAGTATAAAAATATGAATGAAAAAACCAAAACAATTCCAATTAGTAATTTTATAGACTTAAAAGAGGATACTACTAATTGCAGACAGGAAGGTGGAGTTTCGTTTAATTCAGGAAAAAAACCGGAAATACTATTAAAGAAAATTATTGAAATGTCAACCAATGAAGGTGACATTGTTCTAGATTACCATTTAGGTAGTGGCACAACTGCTGCAGTGGCGCACAAAATGAGTCGCCAGTATATTGGTATCGAACAGATGAATTATATTGAAGATTTAGCGGTAACCCGCCTTAAAAATGTGATTGGAGTAGTTGATGATTCTAAAGGTTTTATTGAGTCATACAAAGATTTTGATCGTTCTGGAATATCTAAAGCGGTAAATTGGCAAGGTGGTGGTAGCTTCGTCTATTGTGAGCTGAAACAAAATAATCAACTTTGGGTTGATAAGGTCATAAATGCAATATCTAGTGGTGAGTTGTTGAACATATGGCAAATAATGCAAGATAAAGCACAGTTAAGCTATAAGATTGATGTAAAAACTATTAATAATAGCGCGGATGATTTCAATCAGTTATCATTAGGCGAACAAAAACAATTTTTGCTGGAGATTATTGATAAAAATCAACTCTATGTCAATTATACCGAAATTGATGACGTGGATTATCAATGTAGCCAAGAAGAAAAAAATCTTAATAATGTCTTTTATGGCTTGAAATAATATGTCTGAAATAAATTTTGAACTATTAAATGATTATAATACATTATCTAAACGAAATAAATTACCTAAGCAAGTAAAGCTAATAATTACCAATAATCTAAACCAAAAATTTACTATTCGAGATTATCAGAAAGAAGCTTTTGTTCGCTTTGAAGAATATTTTGAAAATGATGACGATAAAAAGCAACCAAGCCATTTATTATTTCAGATGGCAACCGGTAGCGGAAAAACCTTGGTTATGGCTGGGCTTATTTTACATCTATACTCGTTGGGATACCGTAATTTCTTATTTTTTGTAAATAGTACTAATGTATTGGAAAAAACTCGCGATAATTTTTTAAATAGCAGCTCAATCAAATATTTATTTAATTCTCAGCTAAAAATAGATAATCAAACCATAGACATCAAAGAGGTTTATAATTTTGACGGCGCAAATGATCAGAACATAAATATTTGTTTTACGAGCATTCAGGGATTACATAGCAGATTAAATGCACCGAGTGAAAATTCTCTAACTTATGAAGATTTTAGCGATAAAAAAATTGTTGTTTTGTCAGATGAAGCGCATCACATTAATGTAGCAACGAAAAGTACAAATAAGTCACTAATTGATGAGGAAAATAATTGGGAAACGACGGTACTCAAAATTTTGAATGCTAATCGGCAAAATGTTATGCTTGAATTTACCGCAACCGCAGATTTAGCCAATATTGATATTGCCAAAAAATATCAAGACAAGCTAATTTATGATTATTCGTTAAAACAGTTTTATCGAGATGGTTATTCCAAAGATGTTAAGACATTACAATCCGGATTATCGACGTTAGATCGTTCGTTGCTGGCGATTGTTTTAAGTCAATATCGTTTACATATTTTTGCGGACAATAAGATTGATATTAAACCAGTGATAATGTTTAAGGCAAACCAAGCTAACCGCACAGCTAAAACAGATGATAGCAAAGTTATAATTTCTAGTGAATTTAAGGAGTTATTATTATCTGAGATCGCGCAAATTGACGGCAATAAATTATTGGCTATTAAGAATAGCGTGGCTCAAGACTTGGTTTTAAGCACTGCTTTTGAGTATTTTTTTGCTAAAGATAGTAGTTTAGAAAATCTTGCTTTGCAGCTAAAAGAAGCCTTCAGTAACGAAAAAACTATTATTATAGATAGTAGTACCTCTATAGACAAAAGAGAAACTCAATTACTACTTAATTCACTGGAAAGCCATAATAACCCAATTCGGGCGTTATTTGCCGTTGATGCCTTAAATGAGGGTTGGGATGTATTAAATTTATTTGATATTGTCCGCTTATATAATACTCGCGATGCTAAAGGGAGTAAGCTTGGTAAAACCACTATTGCAGAGGCTCAGTTGATTGGTCGTGGCGCGAGATACTGCCCCTATAAGCTTGATGAGCAATCTCCAGCCGATAAACGGAAATTTGATGAAGATTTAGATAATAAATTACGGGTTTGCGAGCAATTATACTACCATAGCGAACAAAATTCACGTTATATCCAAGAGTTAAATCAGGCTCTGGAAAGTATCGGAATACCTACAGATGGTGGTAGTCGAGTTGAGCGAACGCTAGAGCTAAAAGACAGCTTTAAACAACATGATTTTTATAAATATTATTATCTGTTCACGAATGAGCAGAAAAAAATAGATATTGGCGAGCGTGACCAGATTGATGAAAAAGTTAGAGCAGCAACTATTGAAGTTTTTATTGCCTCCAATATTACCAGTGAAATATCACTATTGGATAAAGAGATTGCCGTAGAAAATTCAGGCTATTCTATAGTCACACGAAATATTGCTATTGGTAATATCCCAATACCGATTATCCGTAAAGCGATTGCAAAGAATACATTTTATCGGTTAATGTTTTTAAAAGCATACCTTCCTAAACTCCAAAGTATCACTGAGTTAATTGCATCAGATAAATACTTGAACTCCATGAAAATTGCCATTAAATCTTATCAGGAATTTGAGATTGAAAATTTGGCTACGGAGACGCTGTTAAATATTACTTGTGATTTTTTACGTCAATTACAAGAAAAACTAAAAATCGAAAATGAGCGAAAGATAGGTACAAAACAATTTATTCCTAATGCTATTAGCCGCGTATTTAAAGAAAAAACCCGCTTGAGTTTTGCTCTTACTGATGGTGACGCTGAAATTGGTTATCCGATGATAGCACCTAAAAAGAATGAGTATTTTTTAGACTTAAGCCAAAAGAATTGCGACTGGTACGCCTATAACGAAAATTATGGTACATCAGAAGAAAAAAGCTTTGTGATGTTTATGAATAATTCGATGAATCAATTACGTAAAAAGTATAAGCAAATTTGGCTGCTGCGAAATGAAAGGTTTTTTACGTTATATAATTTTTCTGACGGCGCACCATTTGAGCCAGATTTTGTACTATTTTTAGTTGATAAACAAGGTAAGAGTGAAGTTATTTATCAAGTATTTGTTGAGCCAAAAGGTACGCATTTAATGGCAACAGATAAATGGAAACAAGATTTTTTAATTGAGCTAAAAGAAAGCTGTGAGGTTGAAAACATTTATGCAAATAAAAACTACCAGCTAATTGGATTACCTTTTTATAATAAAGACAATAATTTACCATTTGAATCTGATTTTGCTGGATTAGCAAACTAAAGTAAATGTTTTGTTACGGCATTAGTTATGCCTTGCAGAAGTTATTTTGTGAGCATTTATTATTTATTTCAAGAAAGTTTTTTGCCTATGCCTTCAGTCAATAAACCCACGCATCCGCTAATTAAAACCTTTTTAATTGCATTTGTATTATTAGTATTTTATTGGGGCTATGAAGTATTTTTCCCACACAGTTTGCTTGCGAATCCGTATCCGATTGTTGTTACTAAAGGTGAGTCTGCATCAAAAATTGCGCGGCAATTAGAAAGCGATAATGTAATTAGTAGTCCGCGGTTATTTGTTTTGGTAACACGCTTAATGGCGCGTGATAAGAAAATTGTTGCTGGGATGTATATTTTACACAAACCAATATCGTTAATTGAGTTGGTTGAGCGATTAAGTAATGGTAAACCAGATCAGATTAGCATTACGATTTTAGATGGCTGGAATTTTAAGCAAATTCGCAATGTCCTAAATAGTGAAACACAGATTACTCATTTAAGCGAATCAATGACTGAGTCACAGATTTTAGCAACTCTCAAAGTTAAATACCCTCGAATGGAGGGTCTGATTTATCCTTCAACTTATTTTATTGCACCGGGGCAATCAGACTTGGAGGTAATGCAACATGGCTATAAGCTAATGCAAAGTAAATTAACTGAAGTATGGCAAACCAAGAATAAAAATGCATTGTATTCTACGCCATACCAATTATTAACTATGGCGAGTCTGATTCAGAAAGAAACCAACGATCCGGCTGATATGCTACAGATTTCGACGGTGTTTAATAACCGCTTACGCAGTAATATGCGTCTGCAAGATGATCCAGCAGTTTTTTATGGTTTGGATAATCGTGATAAAATTACCCGCGCAGATTTTGCGATTGATACGCCATACAACACTTATATGCATAATGGGCTACCGCCAACGCCGATTAGTACCCCATCGCAAAAAGCTTTGGATGCGGCGGCTGCACCCAGCGATGATTATAAATTACTCTATTTTATTGCGATTGGTAATGGAAAGAGTAAATTCTCGACTAATTTTGGCGAACATAGTAAAGCAGTCGACAAATATTTAAAGAAAAAGTAACGGCTCGGACTATTTCGCAATAGCGTTGTTGCAAGGCTCCTCATGTACTTTTCACGTACACTACGTCGCCTTGCGCCTAGCTTTTGCTTCATATTCCGGCAGTTATGTATAGTAATTACAGGAAAAATAGGTTAAGTCATGAAACGTGGATTATTTATTTCAGTAGAAGGCATTGACGGTGCTGGCAAGTCAACGCATGTTGAATTTATCCGTGAGTACCTGCAAAATAAAGGTCTTGAGGTCATTGTTACTCGTGAACCGGGTGGCACGGTAGTTGGTGAAAAGATCCGTGAGCTGTTACTTACCAGTGAACATATGCATCACAACACTGAGTTATTGCTTTATTTTGCTTCTCGGCAGGAAATTATCCGCCAGGTAATTGTGCCTAATCTTGAAGCTGGCGTTTGCGTAATTGCTGATCGCTTTGTCGATGCTTCGATTGCTTATCAAGGTGGTGGACGTGAATTAGGTGTCGCTAAGATTAAGCTGGTTTATGGCTTGTTAGAACCAACTCTAACTACTGACATGACATTTTTATTTGATGTACCGCTATCTTTGGCGATGGATAGATTAAGCCGTGGACGGGAACTGGATCGGATTGAGCTGGAGTCACGTGAGTTTTTTGCGCGGGTACAAAATACCTACCATCAACTTGCTGCCGATGAACCACAACGGATTAAGAAAATTATGACTAATCATCCGATTGCACATACCAGAGAACAATTAGTTCGTCATCTGGAGCTCTTACTGGCAAAGGAACGCTAGAGTGTATAGCTGGCATACGCAAGATTATCTAAATTTAGCAGCTAATATTCAAAAACGTAATTTTGGTGCTTTATTATTACATGGTGCCGCTAATTCTGGTCGCAGCGAACTAACTAATGAACTAATTCAATTTGCGCTTTGTCAAAGCCCACAAGACTTGCATGCTTGCGGACAATGCAGCTCTTGTATTTTATGGCGTGAAGATAATCATCCGGATATTGTGCTTTTAGCCGCAGATAATTCTGAGGAACGTAAAACCTTACAGATTAAAGTTGAGCAAGTTCGTGAAGTTATTGATTTTGCTAGTAAATCACGCCATCTTTCAGCGTGTAAGATTATTCATTTACCCGATGCCGAGCAGTTAAATATCAGTAGTGCCAATGCTTTACTTAAGGTTTTGGAAGAGCCAGCGCCTGATTGCATATTTATTTTGCAGGCTAATAATATCAACAAATTATTAGCAACAATCAAAAGTCGTTGTTTTAAATACCAGCTAACCTATCCGGCATGGGATGATGCCTTAAAATTAGTTGTCGAAAATAATCCGGATAATGCCGAATTCTGGCTGCGTTATTTTAATGGTGAACCGCTATTCACGCCACCGTTTGAAAATCATGAATTAACCCAGTTAAAAGCTACCTTGTTAAAACCCGGTATTGATGCTATTTTTGCGCTGTCTAAAGATTTGGATCCCAAGCGAGTTGGCATGGCTTCATTGCTTGATTTTATGCTTAAATGGCTCAGTGATTTATTTTTGGTTAAGCATGGAAATAATGCTAATTATTTTGTGAGTGACACCAGCGCAATGCAAGGCTTAGCTGCTAAGATTAATAATGATAAGCTCTTTGCACTACAAGAGGACTTGGTGTTTTTAAGCCGCTGGAGTGAGCATCCGTTAAATCATAAATTACAATTTGAAAACATTTTATTTAAGTATCAACAAATCTATGTCTAATTCAATTTTTAATGCAGTACATCATATTGCGATTATCGCTTCTGATTATCAACGCTCTAAACATTTCTATAGTGAAATTTTGGGTTTAAAAATTATCCGAGAAATTTATCGTGAAGCTCGTGATTCTTATAAGCTTGATTTACAGATTAACGCGCAGACCCAGATTGAACTATTTTCATTTCCTAATCCACCAACACGTCCATCTACTCCTGAATCATGTGGTTTACGCCATTTAGCCTTTGCCGTTGCCGATTTGGATCAGGCGATTGCGCATTTGGCTACTTATAATGTGGAATGTGAAACAGTCCGAATTGACGAATGTACTGGCAAGCGCTTTACATTTTTTCGTGACCCTGACAATCTTCCACTTGAGTTATACCAGCAGTAATTAAATTAGTATACCGTCATTTTATTAGTTGATGTAAATCATTGCAAAATGTAACTTGGGTTTTAGCATAGCAATCTTTTTTTGTTTCTCATTTATCGTTTAAGCTATTGTTATGGTACAATTCGTCCCTGTATATTTTTACGAGTAATAAAATTATTAAAGGGTACTCTTGATGAAAAAAATTTTGGCACTAGCATTGGCTTCTTGTATGTTTACTGCCGTTGCTAGTTCACCAGTATATGTTGATGGTGGTATCGGTCTTGATACTGGAAGCAATAATTTAGCTCTGAGTGCTAATATTGGCTATATGTTCATGAAATACTTTGCAATCGAAGGTGGTATAACAGGAACTAATAATTATTACCTGTTTGATGGCGCAGTCAAAGGTGTTTTACCGTTAGGTGTGGTTGATTTATATGGCAAGCTGGGGCTGGGAGTTAATGATTATACTGGTGGTGGCAATAACAACACAACTATGGGCTTATTATATGGTGGTGGAGTAGCTTTCCATGTTGCGCCAAGCTGGCAGATACACGTCGAAGACTATACGGTTAGTGGTTCAAATCCTAACTTCCTAATGTTTGGTGCACAATTTAATTTCTAAATAGCGTTATTTGAGAAATATAGGAGGCGGCGTATTACCGCTTCTTTTTTTATTAATAATAATTTAATTTGGCGTAATTTACTTGCTTGAGTATTTTATCCTGCACTAATTGATTATAAAAATAGTAATCAGTGTGTGTTAATGTTCCAAACCCAAGTATAATTACATCTTTAGTGGTAAAGTTATTATGATAATACTAGGGATTGATCCCGGGCTCAGAAACACCGGTTTTGGGGTGATTCGTCAATTAGACCAAAGTAGTGCAGCGTATATCGGTTCTGGGGTAATTCAGACAAATTCAAGTGATGAGTTATCACAAAGAATTAAAAGCATTGTGACGGGTTTAATGAGTATCATTGATGAGTATCAGCCCGATATGGTGAGTATCGAAAAAGTATTTGTTAATGTCAATCCACAATCAACCTTGTTGCTGGGACAGGCACGTGGTGCCTGTATCAGTGCTTGTGTGTTAAAAGACTTGCCAGTTGCCGAATATACTGCACTGCAGGTTAAACAAGCCGTGGTTGGTTATGGGCATGCTGAAAAAGAGCAGGTCACAAAAATGGTAATGCACTATTTAAAGTTAAATGGTGCACCACAGGCGGATGCTGCAGATGCTTTGGCATGTGCTTTAGCACATCAACATTATGCCAAGATAGGTAAGATTTTTGGCATGGCATCAGTTAAGGCTGGACGAATTCGGCGCTAGTGATGCCGGAATGGCTTTATAACACAACTATCTTTGGTAAAGAATAATGAAATTTCAAGAACTAAAAGAAGAATTTTCAGTCCAGTTTTTAGTGCTAGTAATTGTTATTGGACTGGCAAGCGGCTTACTAACTTATGCAATTAGCTTTGCTGAGCATATCTGTCGTTATGTTTTTATGCTTAGTGGCTGGGCGACATATATTTATATCCCTGCAATGTTTGTTATTACCGTTTATTTGCTCAAAAAATACTTTCCTTATGCCGATGGTAGCGGGTTGCCGCAGGGCTATGCGGTTGATATTTTTGATGAGTATCGCTTAAATAAAACTTATTCATTTCGTTCTGCAATTGGTAAAGCTCTTTTAACTTTTATGAGTATTGCTGGTGGTGCTTCACTGGGTAAAGAAGGACCAACGATTCAAATTTGTTCTTCTTTATTTGCGCAGATGAAGAATATTAGCGCGGCAAAACAGCGACTTTTAATTAAACTCGGTGCCGGGGTTGGGGTTGCTGCAGCATTTAATGCTCCAATTGGTGGCATGGTATTTGCGATTGAAGAATATGTTAAAAAAATTAGTCCTAAAATTGCGACGATTTTAGTTGGTGCGACGCTTGGTGCTGTTTTTATCTCTAACTTATTAACTGGTAATCAACCGTATATGGGGCAGGTTAGTCCCACTCAATTACAGCACAGCTGGCATCATATCCCATTTGCGATTTTGATTGGTTCTTTGTGTGGTTTGAGCGGTGCGTTGTTTACCAAAGCAATAGTTTTCATGACGGTGAATAAAACTTGGTTTTTCAATAGCTGGCGTAAAAAACACTATTTGATAAATGCTTTAATTTTTGGGTTGATTGTAGCCTTTATCGGTCATTTGAGCAGTGGCTTGTCGTTTGGTAATGGCGCTGCTTCAACTACTCAATTTTTAGATAGTTCAACTGATGCGCCGTGGTATTATGCGCTTGCGAAATTTTTTGGTGCAATTACTTCCGTATCGGCAGGTGTTCCGGGGGGGTATTTTTCAACAGCTTTATCAATTGGTGCTGGAATTGGCGATTTAGTGCATCATTTTTTTAATACGATTCCGTTAGTCCAGTTTTATTTGCTGGGTATGGCTGGATTTTTGGCAGCAATTACCCAATCACCGATTACTGCGGTGGCGATGGTCGTTGAAATGAGTGGCTCAAGTCAATTTAGTTTACCGATTTTGCTATCCTGCTTTGTAGCGAGTATTATCTCGGAGCAATTTGGTGATAGTGTCTATCATCAGCAGGTGTTAAACTATATTGACCCAAGTCGTTACAAAGAAACACTCTAACTACTCGGACTATTTTGTAATGCTTTTACCTTATATTCTGGTAGTTATAAATCAGTAGCGCCGTAACAATATTTAAAAATAATAAAAATGAGAGGGAGTTATAATGGAAATTCAACAAGGATATAGCAGAGTTGCAAAAAGCTTACATTGGCTAATTGCGCTATTGATCTTTAGTGAATATTTTATCGGAATTACACTTAGTACGACTGGCTGGAAATGGCTGCATTTTCAAGTTGGAAGTGTGATTTTAGTTTTGGTTTTATGTCGTATAATTTGGCGGATAACTCATACCTATCCAGCGATGGATGCTAGCCTTAGCCACATCAATAAGCTAATGGCGCATGCCGGGCACCATAGCTTATATTTACTAATGTTCCTGCTTCCTATATCTGGTTTGACACTGGTCTTCACCAAAGGTGTGCCACTTGATTTACTCGGGATTCATTTTGAACCTTTAATGGAACCATTGAGCTATCATAAGCGACATACCATAAAAGAAGTCCATGAGTATATGGCAAACGGTATTTTCTATTTGGCATTACTCCATGCGCTGGCTGCGATTGGGCATCAGTTTATCCATAAAACTCCAATATTAAGCCGGATGCTACCTAAATCATGGTCTAAGTTTATCGAGTAGCCATTGATGAGCATAAAAAAAACTAATCTTTTACGGTCATTAGCCAATGTTAGTGGAATGACACTTATTTCGCGGGTATTCGGTTTTGCTCGCGATATGTTGACCGCGGTTTATTTTGGTGCCAGTCCATTAACTGATGCATTTAATGTCGCCTATAAATTACCCAATTTATTACGGCGTATCTTTGCTGAAGGTGCATTCTCGCAGGCATTTGTTCCGGTGTTAGCAGAATATAAAAATACTAAGACTCACTCGGAAACTAAGGCATTTGTTGCCTCAATTACGGGTATTTTGTCTTTTGTTTTGATTATGGTAACGTTGCTTGGGATGATTTTTGCCAGTGTGGTGATTTGGATTACCGCACCTGGGTTTACCAGCGATCCAGTTAAATTTGGTATTACGGTTGAATTATTACGGATAACCTTTCCCTACATTCTCTTTATCTCACTAGCTTCATTAATGGGTGGAATCTTAAATACCTGGGGCTTATTTTCAATTCCATCCTTTACGCCAACGATTTTGAATATTAGCTTTATTGTTTTTATTTTAGTTTTTCGCCATTTCTTTGATCCTTCGATTTTAACTTTGGCATGGGCAACATTTGTTGGTGGTCTCTGTCAACTGATGTTCCAAGTTCCCTATCTCAAAAAAATTGATATGTTGGTGCGTCCCAATCTAAATTGGCATAATCCTGCGGTGCGTAAAGTATTACGCTTGATGGGACCAGCAATCTTTGCGGTTTCGATTTCGCAAATTAGCATGGTTATTAATACGATATATGCATCATTTTTACCCAGCGGTAGTATTTCGTGGATGTATTATGCTGATCGCTTGATGGAGTTTCCAACAGGCGTGCTGGGAGTTGCGCTAGGGACGATACTGTTGCCAAGCTTATCCAGACATGCCAGCTCAGGGAATCGTGAAAGCTTTTCTAAGATTTTAGACTGGGGTATTCGCTTGTGTTTACTTTTGGCGCTACCAGCTACGGTTGGTTTGGGCTTACTGGCAAAACCACTGACGATGACTTTATTTATGCATGGTAAATTTACGCTTCATGATGTAACAATGACCAGCTATGCATTGATCGCCTATTCGGTTGGCTTACTTGGCTTAATCTTGGTTAAAGTATTAGCTCCGGGATTTTATGCCAATCAGGATATTAAAACTCCGGTAAAAATTGCAATTTTTGTATTATGCTGTACTCAGTTAATGAATCTGGCATTTATTGGACCTTTTAAGCATGCTGGCTTGTCTTTGTCAATCGGTTTGAGCGCATGTTTAAATGCCGGATGTTTATGTTATTTCCTGATTAAGAAAAAACTCTATCAACCCCGGGATGGCTGGTATGGTTTCTTGCTTAAATTACTAACGGCAGTAATTATTATGGGCTTGGCAATTGAGCTTTGTTTGTACCAATTACCGCTAGATTTTACGGGCAATATGTTTATGCGGATTGGAGCTTTGGTCGTGATAATCATAGCAGCAGCAATAGCATACTTTGTTTCATTGTTTGCTCTGGGGTTTAGAGTGCGTGATTTTAGTCATAAAGATCACTTCTAGCTTTAGACTATGCTATTTAATATTTCTTAAAATCAGAAGTGCGTGGGATATTCTTTTTTCTTTGGGTGGCAAATTCATATAGTTATTTCCAAATAAATTAATGCAATATTGGGTGTAATTATTCGGAACCATTACTTCGAGATTATCCCATTTCATTGGCTTTACTGGTAAAACATCAGCTATATTATGCATTGCTTTGTATTTGCATATTGTCAAATAAATACTATCTTGTTTTGTCACTGAGTTGATTAACTTATAGGCAGTTGTGGCGAGCGTGAGTACGATACGATCTTTTTGACGAAGAAGTAAGGTTACTAAATCAGCTTTTTTCGGCTGACCTTTAAGTCGCCCGGCGTTTCGTATCATTTTATTTTTACAATACTTTGTAAATGAATGCCCATTTGTCACATCATAAGCAAAAATATCAATAAAAGCCTTGTGAATAAGACATTTTCTAGCACCAGCATCTTCAAATAGTGTGTATTTTTCTGAATATAATTTTGTAACGCGCTGGACTTTTGGGTTATCCGTATCATGAAGAAGGCTATATTTTTCATTAAATTGCTTATCTTCTTTCAAGATCAGCATTAGTTTTATATAGTCATTTCGAGGTAACGAGATATCCATATCATCATCCCAAGGTATAAATCCACCACTTCGCACCAGTCCGAGTAGGGTACCTCCATCGAGCCACCATGTCAGATTATGACTATTAATTATTGCAGCAAGATCATTTAACATTTCAAATAAATGATTTTGATATTCTGGTAGAAAATCATCAACCTGTTGCGCAAATAATACACTCGTCACATTAATTCCTTGTCCATTGTTTATTATTATTTAGTAAAATTATCAATTTATCATGCCTGTTTATCGTAGATTAAGCTAGCCCGTCACTTGTCTTGTAATCAACGGCTAAGTAAACACTCAAGACGGATTATTATAGTATAAAACGCTATATGAGTTTATACTTTATGAGATAATGCGTTACATGTTCCAGATGTTTTTATTGTGATAACTCCAAAAAGATTGATAAGATAGGACACAGCATGAGCACAGATATTCAAAAACGAGTTAAAAAAGCCGGACAGCTTCCAGGAACACCTGTTTATACCGGAAATAAACTGGAAGTTACCCCAACTATTACCGTCGCATCATACAATAATCAGGAGTTTAACGAATATATCAATACTCAAATAGATGATGAGCAGATTCGGGCGCGGGATAGTCATATTACCTGGGTACATGTTGAAGGATTACATGATATTCATTTGATTGAGCAAATCGCTGCACAATACAAGTTACATCCGCTCACGGTTGAGGATATTTTAAATGTTTCGCAGCGTTCCAAGATTGAAGATTTTGATGATTACATTTTCATTACGCTGAAGATTCTCTCGTGGAGCCACAAACTAAATAAAATGAATACCGAGCAACTGAGTTTGGTTATTGGGGAGAGTTTTGTTTTGTCGTTTACCGAGAGTCCGTTTACTGCGTTTAATCTTATCCGCGAGCGCTTGCGCACCGGTCATAGTGTGCATCTGCTAGAAAATGGTAGTGATTATCTGGCATACCGCTTGATGGATACCACGATTGACCAGTATTTTGTGGTTTTGGAAAAAATCAGCGATAAGATTGAGCGGATTGAAGAAAATATCATCATCAGCCCAACGCAGGATAATGCGCGGGAAATTTTTCAGTTAAAACACAAAATATTGCTGCTACGTAAGGCGATCTGGCCGATTCGCGAAGAGATCAGCCACTTGCTACAGGCTGATCATAAATTTATCACTTCGTTTACACGTCTTTATCTGCGCGATCTTTACGATCATGTAGTGCAGGCAATTGACGCGGTTGAAACTTTGCGTGATATGGTCTCAAGTATCATGGATATTTATTTATCCTTGGTAACTAATAAAATGAATGAGATCATGAAAGTATTGACAATAATTTCTACCATTTTTATCCCGATTACTTTTATTACCAGTTTGTATGGTATGAATTTTAAATACATGCCTGAACTGGATTGGCGCTACGGCTACCCGTGTGCGCTCTTGGTAATGGGCTTAATCTCGTGTGGGATGCTGCTGTTTTTCCGGCGTAAGAAATGGATTTGATTTAGCATATATCCGCAGAATTACTTACCGCGGATATTTTAGCTCTGTAGTAAATTCAGGTTAAAATTTGAATTTTATCCAGATAAAACTTTTTAAAAATTATTGTCCAAGATTAGCACAAGCCTGATTTAGTTCCTGCCACGCGCTCAGATTTTCTGGTTCTACCCAGTTATAAGCGATTTTGCGCCAATTAGGTTCATCGGGATTTAATCCCAGATATTCAATATAACCACGCTCACAAATAAAAAACTGTTGCTGGTAGGGTAATAGATAACCATCAGAAGCTTTTAATATCGCTTTGGCTTGTGTATAATTGCTAAACCATTGATTGAAAAATCCACCTTGTGGAATAAATTTGCTTAACTGTGAATGTTCAAAATAAAATTTACAATTCGCCCAATTTGCAAAGCCATAATCAGCGGCAAAATAACCCAGACAATGTTTGAGCTGGATATCTTCGGCGGCTAACTCTAAATTGATGCTTTCTAAATAGCCCGCAATTTTTGCCAGCGCATCAGCTTTAAGCTTATGGTCGGAAGAATTAATCTTTTTGAGTAAAATTTGTGCCTGAATTTTGATTTCAGATAGTGAAATAATGCGTGAAGAATTATTCATAAAAAACTCCTATATGTTATTTGCCACAACCCATAATTGGCGTATATAAAAGTATGAATAAATACTTAAATGATTTGAATTGGGTGATGTCCTCTTTTATGGGTTCAGGTAGCCCAATCTGCCTGATCGGGCGAATTATAGCATAAGCTTGGCTGTATTTTGCAAAAAAATTGAGTAATGTGAAGCAGTTGCAGCATCAATGCTCAGGTTACTGTCATGGCTAATATGTTAAAATATGCCTCCTATTGTTGCAAAAATGTAGTTAGAATGAAAGAGGACTATGGCTTATAGCGAAGCAGATACCAAAGCAAAATTGATTACGCCAAAATTAAAAGAGTCCGGCTGGATAGAAGCAAATTTAGTTAGAGAGCATGGTTTTAAATATTACTTTACCGATGGCAGAAAATTACCCGGAAATAAGCGCGGTAAAAGATACGCGGTAGATTATCTGTTAAGCTATAAAAATGTTAATCTGGGAATAGTCGAAGCCAAAGCTGAGGATAAAGACCCACTGGAAGGCTTGCAGCAAGCAATTGGCTACGCTGAAAAACTCAAAGTTGATTTTGTTTATGCGACCAATGGACATAAGATTTATGAGCATTCATTGCTAACAGGCTCAGGTCAGTTTATTGAAGATTATCCCGCACCAGCAGAATTATTTGCACGTAAATTTGGCAATGTAGCTCCACAAACTGAAAAAATTATTACTTATCCGTTCCACATTGAGGGAACGATGAAGCCGCGCTTTTATCAGCAAATTGCGGTACAAAAATCAGTCGAAGCGATAGCCAATCAGCAAAGCAGAATTTTGCTAACTCTGGCAACTGGTACCGGAAAAACCTATATCGCCTTTCAAATTGTTTACCGTTTATTTCAAGCGCTATGGAATCGTGACGGCAGCAGTCGCCGACCACGAGTTTTATTTTTAGCCGATCGCAATATTCTGGCTGATCAAGCTTTCAATACTTTTAATCCGATCGAAAAAGATATTATCCGTCTTAACGGCAAAGAAATCAAAAGCCGTGGCGGAAAAGTTCCGACTAATGCCAATGTCTTTTTTGCGATTTATCAGGCGGTGGCAGAAAATAAAAATCGTCAGAAAGATATCGCCAGCGAAGATGAAGAGGCGGATATTACTGCCTACTATAAACAGTATCCGGCGAATTTCTTTGATTTGATAATCATTGACGAATGTCATCGTGGGAGCGCGAACGACCAAAGCAGTTGGCGCGATATTCTTAATTATTTTGGCTCAGCGGTGTATCTGGGCTTAACCGCCACCCCGAAACGCGATGATAATGGCGATACTTACGAGTATTTTGGCATGCCAGTTTATGAGTATTCGCTCAAAGACGGGATTAATGATGGATTTTTAACTCCCTACAAAGTCAAAAAAGTACAGACCAATATCGATGAGTATCAATTTGACCCCGACGATATTATTAAGGGTGATTTACCCAGCCAAATAGTTAAATTGGAACAGTTTGAACGTGAAGTAATTATTCCCAAACGTACCGAGCTAATCGCTAAAACTATTCTCAAAAATATTAACCCACTGGATAAAACGATAGTCTTTTGTGTCAACCAGCAGCACGCTTTGGATATGCGAATTGCAATTGATAAATTCAAAACCGTTAAGGATAATAATTATTGCGTGCGGATTACCTCGGATGAGGGCGAGATCGGCAAAGATTTGCTGGAGCTATTTCAGGATAATGATCGGGATATGCCAGTAATTTTAACCTCGTCTAAAATGCTGACTACCGGCGTTGATGCGCGGAATGTGCGCAATATCGTGTTAACTGCGCCGATTAGATCCATGACTGAGTTTAAACAGATTATCGGACGTGGTACCCGAGTGTTTGAAGGGAAAGACTTTTTTACAATTATTGATTTTGTTGGGGCAACTAAATTATTTTATGATGATCGTTGGGATGGCGAACCTGTGGATACTACGACCACGACTACTGTCGCACCAGTTGAGATTGATGAGCCAGTAGAAGTTAAATCGCCAGAGGATAATCCGCCTATCGACACTCCAGATAAACAACTGGATATTAACGTCGATAATGGAGGAAGTATTGAAGAGCCGCCAATCTTTGAGCCAAAACCAAAGGTTATAATTGAGATAAAAAATAAGAAACTCAAAGTAATCAATATCGAAACTTCCTATGTCGGTGAAGATGGTCGACCATTATCAACCAAAGACTATCTGGAATTATTGATTGATATTTTGGGCGAATTTTATCAGGATGGCGATGGACTGCGTGAAATCTGGAGTAATCCACTTAACCGTAAGAATTTACTCGAGCAACTCCGTAGCCGTAATATCGATGAAACTCAGCTCAATGATTTAAAACAGGTTTTTGATGCCGAAAATAGCGATATTTATGATCTTTTGGCGCATTTGTCATTCAATCTGGAAATTAAAACTCGCCAACAACGCGCCGAGAATGCCGAGCAGTCCGAATTTGTCAGAAATCATGCCAACCCAACTGCCCAGCAATTAATCCGCTTTATCCTAGGGCGCTATGAAAGCGATGGCTTTACCGAACTTGCTGATGATAAACTCAGTACACTGATCAATCTCAGCGGACTTGGTACAGTCCGAGATGTGGCGGTGAATTTTGGCGGGATACCACAATTGCAAAAAGAGTATTTTGAGTTACAGAGGGAGATATATAGATGAAAGCTATTGTGTAAGAGTATCTAGTAAAGGGGTGTATGCAAGTATTTTATCTACAGATGGTGGGGTTGATAATTTATACTTTGAAACACCGTTAATTTATAATTTTAACGATGATTTATCTAAGATATTAAAGTGGCATCAAAATAATCTAAGTTCAATTATCGCTACTGAGAAAATAAAAGGGTTGGCTATAAAAAAAATCGAACGAAGTAGTTTTCATGGCCGACCCAAAGATTCAGATATTCAACGAATGTATTTAGAAGGTATGATTCTGGCACTAGCTGGTACGGGTAATTTAATTAGCCACAGTTATTACAAAGCAAATATTAAATCAGTATTAAATATTAGTAGTGATTATGAAAGTGAATATGCTACTGTATTATCTGGTTTTTCTTTGGAGAGAAACTTAAAAGCAGAAGAAGTGGATGCAATTATGGTTGTATATACACTATTAAAAGAGGAAAATTTATTGTGAGTGAGAAAATAAAAACTGATGTTTTTGTAGAATTTCGAGAAGAAATAGGCCAAAATGAAGGTAGAAACTCGCTTACATTTTTAGGATATGACCGTCAGCTAAATATTGAACTGGTTATTAAAGAATTTGGAGCACCACAATTAAATAATGAAGAACCAAACGATTCTATGTCGGAGCGGTATAGTCATTATTTTAAAGAAGCGCAAATGCTTAATAAGGCACAACACCCGAATGTTTTACAAATCTATTATGCAGGTTTTGGTGAACGGCAGGATGATCGTGTTGTTAGAATAGCAACCAAACATTTAATAAAAGGATCGTTAGATAAGTTTCTTAGAGACAATTTGGATACTGATTTTTTTATTCCGATACAGGACATAATAGATATGTCAAACCAAATTCTGCAAGGCTTAATCCATATACATCGACAGGGTATATTACATTTGGATTTAAAACCAACGAATATTTTATTGGAAGATAACAGCGATTTAGTTATTGCAGATTTTGGACAATCAATATTCTATGAACCAACAAATGCTTTGATACCAGGACAATACCATTTTC
This sequence comes from Burkholderiales bacterium, assembly GCA_019748155.1. Taxonomy (GTDB): domain Bacteria; phylum Pseudomonadota; class Gammaproteobacteria; order Burkholderiales; family UBA11063; genus Aquella. Next base: position 19,391 of record JAIEPY010000124.1, read on the forward strand.
ATTTAGCGCCTGAAATTTTACGTGGTATAATGCCAAATCATCAAACAGATATATACCAACTTGGTGTGACGATGTACCGCATATGTGGCTATGACTTATTTCATGAACAGCTACAAACATATTCCGAAAATGGAGTGTTTAATACCAATAAATTTGACTCAGACATCATTAATGGGCTTTTTCCAGATAGAAATAAATATCATAACTATATACCTAAATCATTAGTTGAAATTATTAATAAATGTATGATTACTGATCCTTCACTGCGTTATCAAAGAGTTTTTGACATTATGCATGATATTAATAGAATAGCTGACTATCAAATTGAGAAATGCAGAAGCACAGAACAAATTAAAGTTAAGAATAATCATGGGATATTTGAATTAGATTTTATTGAAAACGAAGTTATAGTTTATAAAAAAACGGAAGTAAGAAGAAGTGAGGTATATAGAAAAATAGGAGTTACAACTGATAATGTGAGAGGTATTATTACTAAACTGAGAACTGGCAATATTTTAAGGTAGAGGTTTATTATGTACAACTGTAAGAAGTGTAATCAACCAATGAAAATTGACTATTTAAAATTTATTGAAAACTCATATTGTGATAAATGTACTGTAAGTATTAAGTATTCAAACAAACTAATTAAATTTGGGGTATTAAGACCACTTAATTGTAAGACCAATAAAAGAGCATAAATGGAAAATAAGATCAACCGCATAACCGACATACTCCGCCGTGATGATGGCATCAGCGGGGCAATGATGTACACCGAGCAAATTAGCTGGATATTGTTTTTAAAATATCTCAATGATTACGAAGAAGCCAAGCATGATGAAGCCCTACTGGATGGCAAAGAATATACCTATATCCTCGATGAGAAATACCGCTGGAGCAACTGGGCGTGCCCGCAAAAAGACGGCAAATTAGACAAAATCAATGCCAAAAGCGGCGATGATTTACTACTGTTTGTTAATGGCAGCCGTCATTCTGATGACGTTGGGTTATTTGATTATTTGCGCGGTTTTAAGTCGATTAATGAAGATTTTAAATCGGTGCGTTATAAAATTGGCGCAATTTTTGAGTTTTTGGATAATCGCATTGCCAACGGGCATACTCTCCGTGAAGTGCTGGATTTAATCGATGAGATGAATTTTCATAGCCAAGCCGATTTATTTCAATTATCGTTGATTTATGAAAAATTGCTCAAAGATATGGGTAGTGATGGCGGTAATAGCGGTGAGTTTTATACTCCGCGCCCACTGATTAAAACAATTACAACGGTGGTTAATCCGCAAATTGGCGAAACGATTTATGATCCTGCTGCCGGTAGTTGTGGCTTTTTGATTGAAGCCTATAATCATATTCGCTATATTAATGATGACATAACTAAACCTTGTGATTTATCAACCGACCAGCTCAAATTCTTGCGTGAAGATACTTTCTTTGGTAATGAAAAAACGCCATTATCTTATGTGATGGGCGTGATGAATATGATTTTGCATGGCATCGAAGCGCCGAATATTGCCAAAAGCAATACTTTAACCCGTGATATTCGCTCGTTTGAAGAAAAAGACCGCTATAATTGTATTTTAGCTAATCCACCTTTTGGCGGTAAAGAAAAAGAACAGATTCAACAAAACTTCCCGATCCAAGCCAATGCCACCGAGTTATTGTTTTTGCAGCATATGATGAAAAGCCTCAAAATAAATGGGCGTTGCGGTGTGGTTATTCCTGAAGGCGTTTTATTTCAGACCAATAACGCATTTCAAGCTGTCAAAAAAGATTTATTGGAACGCTTCAACGTCCACACCATCGTATCATTGCCAAGTGGGGTGTTTTTACCCTATAGCGGAGTTAAAACCAATGTGATTTTCTTTGATCGCAATGGATCAACCGCTGAGATTTACTACTACGAAGTAAATCTACCCAGCAAGCTTACCAAAAACAAACCGATACAAAATGAACATTTTGCGGAATTTTTGGCATGCTGGCAAGAGCGTAAACTAACTGAAAATAGCTGGATTGTCAATGTCAACGACATCAAAGATTTTGATATTTCTGCCAAAAATCCGAATAAAGCCGAAGCGGTGGCGCATATTTCTCCGCTGGAGTTGGTCGCGACAATTAAGCAAAATAATGCTCAAATTGATGAGCTGATGACTGAAATCGAAGCTATTTTGCAAGGTAA
>JAIEPY010000001.1 GCA_019748155.1 Burkholderiales bacterium
AAGATTTATTTGAGGTTAATTCAAGAATAATCAGTGTGTTACATGGTTAATCTTGAATTAAGTGTAAGGTACGAAGGTTATAAATTTATTGGGTGAATATTTTACTAACACTAGTGCATAGTCATTAATAATTTAATTGATTAGCAAAAAAAATCATGGATTAATCTTGAATGTTTCGAGAGATAAATGGTGCGGAAGAAGAGACTCGAACTCTTACGCCTCGCGGCGCTGGAACCTAAATCCAGTGCGTCTACCAATTTCGCCACTTCCGCTTTAGGTGAGATAAGTATTATAGTTGAGTGTTAAATATTTTGCAAGCGAAATTTATACTTTTATCTAATTTAAAGCATCAAAAACGCATAGTTATTTATCAACTAATTGAAGTACCGTGTTTATTTTGTTGCTGATTTATTGCCCAGATAATATGTTCTTTTACCATTATGCTGGCAGTTAGAGCCTTAAATTCTAATTCAGTGATAATTTCTGCCTCATAGGGCGCATTGCCCAGTGCAACTGCCAGATTCCTTTGCCATGAGTCGTAGCCAATGCGTAAGATAGCACTACCTTGCATTTTTTGTGTGAACTCAGTCTCACTCCATTTAAATAATTCCAGCAAACTCGATGAATCAAGTTTATGGCGCGGGATAAAATCGGTGTAGGTAGTGAGGGTACTGAATTTATTCCATGGGCAAAATAATTGACAGTCGTCACAACCATAGATGCGATTACCGATGAGGCTGCGTAGCTCAGGCGGAATTGAGCCTTTGTTTTCAATAGTTAAGTAGGAAATACATTTTTTAGCATTCAAAACATATGGCGAAATAAATGCTTGTGTTGGACAAACTTCAATACATTTATTACAGCTGCCACAATGAGCGGATATCGGTTCGTCCACCTCTAGTGGCAGATTAGTGAATAATTCACCCAAAAAGAACATACTGCCATGCTTTTTATTGAGAAGTAAAGTATTTTTGCCACGCCAACCACCGCCGGATTGGGCTGCAATTTGCACTTCCATGATTGGTGCAGAATCACTAAATGCACGATAGTGATGTTCAAATCCTGTTTCGCTTAGATATTGATTAATCCAGGTGGCTAATTTATTAAGCTGTTGTTTGACTACTTTATGATAATCACGTCCCAAGGCATAGCTTGAGATGTAGGCTTGCTCTGGCTGCATTAAATGGTTTTTCAGCAGCGTAGTGGTTTGGGTTAGATAGGGAACTTTAACACTGATGAGACGAATACTGCTTGGATGAAGTTCTTGTGGATTAAAGCGTAAATTTTGATTGTTTTCAAGGTATTGCATATCGCCAGCATAGCCTTGTGCCAGCCAATCCTGAAATTTTTGCTGTGCCGCTGAATCAATTGTGCATGATGAAACGGTTAATTCCAAAAAACCAAGTTCTTGCGCTTTGTCTTTAATCAATGCTTTGAGTATGTTGTAATCCACTTTCTGGAGCATTGTGCAACTCATATAATTCTCATGTATATCAAAACGCTACCAACTCTATCTTTCAAGCTTTCTGATCTCTCTGCGCCTAGCTCAAAACACTCCGCTGTAAATATTAAAATTAATTCGGAGGTTTTAATTATTCGCCAACGGGGCAATGTTATGTAAAAGTCAAAGTGTATTCAGTGAAATCAACGAGAGTGCCATTGCCTAATACGCTACCCAAACGTTAGCAGAAGTGTCATATATTGAGGAACTTCCTCCAACATAAAGACTGCCTTTGTTGTCAAAAATCATCGGTGCTGCATAATGAGAGTATGGTATATAACTGTTGCATACTACTATCCAGTTTGTACCTCCCCATCGCCACACTGCAGCGAAATTGCCCTCGGATGAGGCAATACCGACTCCACTAGCATAAAGATTATTATTGCTATCAAAAGCTATTGAATTACCACCAAAAGAAAAAGGAATGCTTGTACCACCAACTATATTCCATTTAGTATTCCCATCCCATATCCATACGATAGCAGTTGGAGGACCCGGAGTCGTTCCAATTGCATAAAGATTATTACCACTATCAAAGGCAATAGCGTTGACAGAATAAGCTTCTGGTAGATGGCCGATATTATTCCAAATGTTACCATTCAATTTCCAAACTGCGGCAACATCTTGAAGTGTTCCTCCTCCGGCATAAAGAGTACCATCACTACTAAACGTAATGGAAGTAATTTCGCTGGAAGCGGAAGAAAGTGTCGATTCACCGACTTGGACCCAAGTATTCGCTTGTAAGCTCCAGACGGTTCCGACAGTCCTTGATGTAATTGGATCCCTGGAGGTTCCAGCTGCATAGAGCATGTCATTTTTATCAATGGCTAGTGAAAAAATATTTATAGCTGAAGAGATATCACCATTGCCTACTTCTGTCCAAGTAGTAGCATTACTCTCCCACTTCCAGACTGCCGCTCCCCCGCCAACATAAAGATTATTTTTACTATCAAATACGATTGAGTTAGCAGAGGTAAATGAAGGAATACTATTATTGCCACCTACTGCATTCCAAGCACTCCCATTCCATTTCAATACTGCCGCAAGCCCAGAAAATGGTGTTGCAGCCGCATAGAGATTAGCATTATTATCAAATGCCAGGGAATTGACCCCATAGAAAGAAGCAAACGTTTCACTATCCAGCGAAATCCATGAAACAGCTTCCAAAATTGAAGCAGGACTAGTTATTCCGCTGTATTTAGCTGTAATATTACTTGTACCTTTTGATGCTCGTACGGTTGCCAAACCATTACTATCGATAATTGCAATATTAGGGTTACTCGAAGCCCACTTTACACCGTCTGTAATGGGTGAAGTAGTTCCATCCAAATAAGCAACCGTTGCTTTATACTGTTGTGCAAAACCTTCCGCAATTTGGGATTGTGTCGGTGAAATTGAAACTGAACTTATTAATCCTTTATCAGTTGCAAGCAAAGTCGCTGCTGGGCTAGTTATACCACCGTAAGTAGCAGTAATGTAAGTTGTACCACTCATTGCTGTAACCGTTGCCAAGCCATTACCATTAATAGTTGCGACATTAGTTGCACTTGAACTCCACCTGACATCTGAAGTTATCGGGGAACTAGTTCCATCTGAATAGGTGACTGTAGCTGTATACTGCTGGGTGAACCCTTCGGCTATTTTAGATTGTGCTGGTGAGATTGAAACTGAACTTATTAAGCCCTTATCCGTTGCAAGCAAAGTTGCTGCCGTACTGGTTATACCATTATAGCTAGCGGTAATGTAAGTTGTGCCTCTCATTACTGTAACTGTTGCCAGACCATTATTGTTAATGTTCGCAACATTAGAATCACTAGAAGCCCATGTTACACCGGAAGCTATTGGCAAAGATGTCCCATCTGAATAAATTGCCATAGCCGTATACTGTTGCGTGAATCCTTCTGCTATTTTGGATTTAACCGGAGCTATTGAAATTGAGGTGATTGTAGCTGAATATCCGGGAGCATTTTTGACAAATCCACCACTACATCCTGTAATAAAAATTACAATTGCCAAAGCATAGGCTATTTTTTTTATCACCAGATTCTCTCTAAAAAAGAAATTTAACAGAAATGGAAGCGTAATATAGTACATCTAATTTTTACCCTCTCTAAATTTAGGCTCAATGTGTTATAATCCACAATATTTTTTTGCTTAAATTATTTATTATGATTCATGTTTTTAACTTAGAAAGTCTGAACGCTACAGAAAATCTGGCAACTAAAACTGCGCATGTGATTATACCAAATTTTATTGTGAGTCTAAGCGGTAATTTGGGAGCTGGTAAAACTACGCTTACCCGCGCTATTTTACGCGCTATTGGTATCACTGGGTCGATAAAAAGTCCAACCTTTACTCTAGTCGAACCATATCAGTTAGCATCATACGTGGTTTACCATTTTGACCTTTATCGCTTTAGCGATCCGGAGGAATGGTTTGACGCTGGCTTTGATGAGTATTTTAATGAGCCGCAGATTAGTTTTATTGAATGGCCAGAGAAGGCGGAGGGTTTGATTCCACCCATTGACTGGCAAATAACTATAAATTTTCTTAATGATGAGCGCCGCGAGCTGATTATTAATTCTTTAACGGATATAGGTGACAAATGTTTGATGAAATTAATCAACAACGTAGAAATTTGATTAAATTTGGTTTTTTTTCCGGGTTGACTTTCTTAATTAGCCCCAAAAAATCTGCGGCTGATGATTTGATTGATCAAATTGCTAATGACAGTAGCAATCAAATTGTGTCAGTGCGGATTTGGCCGTCTGATGTTTATACCCGGCTAACGATTGAAGCTGAGCAGGGGATTAAAGCAAAATATTTTAACTTATCCAATCCAACGCGTTTTGTAATTGATATTCAAAATTCTACTTTAAATACGGTCTTAAAGAGTTTAACTCAAAATCAATTTGATGGTGATCCGATAATTAGCGGAATTAAAGTTGGACAATTTAATCCAACTACGGTGCGGATTGTGGTTTATGCTAAGCAAGCTGTCTCCGCGCAAACCCAAACGGTTGACCCGGTAAGTCTGGGGAGTGTTAATTATAAATATCGCTATGTTTTTGATATGTACCCAGCTAATGCTGCCCCAAGCAATAAAAATGAAAGCAATGTGCTTGATGACCAAATGCTGGCATTTTTACAATTAAATGCTGATCAGCCTAAGGGTGATGAGTCAACGGCTGCGCCTTCGAGCAAGCGGAGTATGGATTACCCAGTGATTAGCGCACCAAGTGGTGCTAGTGACAAACAAACCGTAAATAAAGGCAAGATATTGGTAATGATTGACCCCGGGCACGGTGGAGAAGACCCGGGAGCGATTGGACATCAGGGTACCAAAGAAAAGCATATTGTTTTGGATATAGCTAAACGCTTGCGTGATTTGATTAATTCCAGCGATACGATGCAGGCACAACTTACCCGTTCTCAGGATATCTTTATTCCATTAGGTGCACGGGTGGCGATCGCGCGTAAAGCTAAAGCGGATATTTTTGTATCGGTGCACGCCGATGCATTTACTTCGCCGGCTGCACGTGGTTCATCGGTTTTTGTATTGTCAGAAGGCGGTGCCAGCAGCGCATTTGCTAAATATATGGCAACTAGTCAGAATAATTCAGATTTGATCGGGGGAATGTCATTCCAAACCCGGGATAGCGCGGTGAATAAGATTTTGTTGGATATGACTCAAAGTTTTACCATGCGTAAAAGTAGCCGGCTTGGACAAACTGTTTTAGCTCAGCTCAAAGATATTAATAAACTTCATAGTAATGGGATTGAACGAGCTGGGTTTGCGGTATTAAAAGCACCGGATATTCCGTCGATATTAGTTGAGTCCGCATTTGTCTCTAATCCGACCGAGGAAGATCTTTTGCGAACCAGTGATTTTCGCCAGAAAGTTGCCCAGCAGGTTTTTGATGGCTTAAAGATTTATACCAAGCAGAATTATAAGCTAGCATGACCAAGGTAATTCTTTTCAACAAACCATATGGTGTAATTAGCCAATTTTCACCAAATCCCCCACACAGCACTCTCAAAGACTATATAAAACTGCCGGGAGTTTATCCGGCAGGACGACTTGATACCGATAGCGAAGGATTATTAATTCTCACCAATGACGGTAAACTCCAAGCGAAAATCAGTGATCCCAAATATAAAAAATTTAAAACCTACTGGGTGCAAGTAGAAGGAAATGTGAGTGCCGAGCAACTGGAGCAGCTGCGTAATGGTGTTGATTTAGGTGAGTTTGTTACTGCCAAGGCATTGGTTAAGACCATCGCAGAACCCTCAGGACTATGGGAGCGCGTGCCACCGGTACGCTTTCGTAAAACCGTTTCAACTTCATGGTTGGAGTTATCTATTTGTGAAGGTAAAAATCGGCAAGTGCGCCGGATGAGCGCTAAAGTTGGTTTGCCAACATTACGTTTAGTTCGTGCTGCTATTGGTGGTATTTCACTAGATGATTTGCAACCGGGGCAGTGGCGCGAAATGAGCTATCTTGATTTTATAAAAAAATTTAATCGTAGCTAAAAATTACCTGATAATATCTATATCTGCACAATCTGGTTCACCACATTGTTAATTATGTTTAATAATGATTATCAAAATAGCATGCCACAACTTGAAAAATTGCAAAGCAAAGACATGCAGTTACCAATCTGCATTATCTAATAGATGGCAATTAATATTTGACTAATTTTTGATATATGTATACAATTACATAGTTAAATACATATTATGGAGTCGCAATGATGAGCATACAAACAATATATGCACAAAAAACAATTGGCATTACTGATTTAAAACGCAGTGATACAGCTTTTATTGATAATTTGTTAGAGCCAATCGCAGTATTAAAACGTGACACGGTTAAGGCCTATTTAATTCCAGAAAAATTAATGGCTTATTTTATGGATAAGCTAGATGATTTAGAATTAGCTAAAACAGTCAATTCACGTTTAAAAGACCTTGAAGCAGGTAAAACGCAAACGATAGCAGTAGAAATCAATGAGTTATAAATTAGAGTTTGAGTTACATGCAAAAAAAGAATGGGATAAATTGGATAAACCAATAAAAGAGGCTTTTAAAGCTGTTTTATTGCGTCGATTAGATAATCCAATTGTCCCTAAAGATAGATTGAGTGGTACAGGCAAGCATGAGTGTTATAAGATTAAATTGCGTAACTATGGTTTTCGGCTAGCATACAAAATAGATAACGATAGAATCGTATTATTAGTCATTAGTGTTGGTAAACGAGAAAATGATGCAATCTATGATGTTATGCATAATCGTCTACATTCATTATGACGATAATGCGGTGAATTTTGTTAAAGCTTGGTTTACAGTAACTTTTTACCGCCAAAGTTCGGAGAAAATACCCGACAATCCGCAAAATTACCCTGTAAATCATGATAAATACCCAGTAAATTACCTTGTAAATTATTTACAGAATAATCAAATCCAAAATATTTACTCAGACAAACAACTACAAAATTTAGCGCAAATTCTAAATTTAATTGCAGATAATGAGTATAATCGGGTTAAACTTGCAGCGCTAACTGGATTATCTGTTGAGTCAGTTAAGAAATATATTGCTATTCTAATTGACTTCGGGTTAATTGAATTTGTCGGGGCGGCTAAGAATGGGTATTATCAGATCAAACAGTTTAATAAACATGAATTTATTAATTGAGGAAAGAATGACTAATAAAGCATTATTTGATGCCAAAAAAATTATAGCGCAAATAGTAACCGATGTCGTTAATCTGGAAGATATTAATTTTACAGTACCTGAGGTTCAAACGTTGCTCGATGGTATAACAGTTGGTGGACATAAATTACAAGATGAATTAATTGCATTAAATCAAATTAAGGCGTGGAAATTTTTGTTTAGTAGTCTTGAACAAAATAGCTTTGCAGTAACAGAAGATTTTTTATTGCAGTTACACGACTTGGTAGCGAATCAAGAAGCTTTGGCTTGGGGCAAATTTAGAACTGGACAAGTTACTATTTCTGGTACGGATTATTTACCTCCTAAGGCTAATGAATTAGTGCAATTATGGCAGCAGCTAGAGAATGAAACCAAGCAGTCTCTAAGAAGGCTACTGGATAAGCCAATACATGAAAAAGTTATGCAAATTTATCGCATTGCAATTAGCTTGTTTGCCCAAATGGCACGCACCCAATTTTTCTTTGATGGTAACAAACGTACTGCCAGAATGATGATGAGTGGACTATTATTAATGTATGGTTTACCAATGATTAATGTATCAGCCAAAAAACACCTTGAGTTTAACCAAACCATGATAGCCTATTATGATAATGCCGAACTACAGCCTGTTATTGATTTTATGCTAAGTTGTATTCCTGAGTATGTCAAAGAAGAATATAGTTTACGCTTTTAAAAGTATATAAGAATCACAAACCGTGGTACATGGCAACAAAATGCACTATCAGCAGTTAAATAATGACATTAAAACAATTTCGCAGAAAGGCGGTGGTTATATGAACAAATTTAAAAAATCATTGATCACCCTCACAATGTTATCAGCAGTTGTAAATGTTAATTTTAACTACTATGCTGCGGGTAGTGCAGCCAATGTCGATTAGCCACTACTTTATAACAAATGCTTATTTAGGATAATATATGGATGAAAATATGATAAAAATCAATCAAATTATTAGTGAATGTAACGCAATATATGATGATCATCTAATAATTAAACGTGAAAGAGAATTCATGCCACTTGCTTCGTTAAATAGTGGGATTTTTTTAAGCATACATAAACGTACATTAGCACTAATTCCAAAGTTCGGTTATGCAGAAGAGGATATTGACAAATTATTTACTCACGGGACGAAAAAGTCTGGTTCACTATACATAAAAAATTATATTGATTTTTTAAAAAGTATCCGAGATCATCCATTACCAGAAGAAAAAGAGCATTTAACCTTTAATGTAGTTGAATTACTTGAAAAAATATTTAAAAATTTTCAGCGTTGTTATAGACAATTACTGATTAGGCATAACCAAAGAGATACATTAAAGATTACAGATGAGTATGATGTTCAAGATTTACTTCATGCAATATTAAAATTGCATTTTGATGATGTTCGAGCAGAAGTTAGTACACCAAAATATGGCGGTGGTAATTCACGAATAGACTTCATTCTTAATGAACATGACGTTGCAATTGAAGTTAAAAAAACTCGTAATAACCTTAAAGATAAAGAAATTGGTGAGGAGTTATTAATTGATATTGCAAGGTATCAACAATCCTATTCAAAAATTAAATTATTAATTTGCTTTGTCTATGATCCTGAGGGGCTAATCATAAATCCTATCGGGTTAGAGAATGATTTGAATATTACTCCATCAAATATTCCAATAAAAACAATTATCTGTCCAAAGCATTAGAAAGGTTATTAATTATGGGGTTAATGGTTCATAGTCTGGCTGAGTTTCCAGAAAACGTCAAAAGAGATTATTACATATATTTATTAGATTTTGGTTGGGAAGAACCATTGTCAAAAATCATACATGATAACTATAGTAAAATTGCTGCGTTTACTTCACAAAATAATGCTGTATTTATAAGGTGCGTATGGGTGTCATGTCGACAATGAAATCCTCTCATGGCATCATATTAATGGTGAACGAGGTGAAGATATTTTACCTGCATTATTGATTACAACTGAAAACCCGCACGTATTTTATCAAATGGGAGAACTCAGTAGAGCTAGTGACCGAGATTCTAAAATAATACTTATTCCATTAAAAAAGCATTGTAAAACCTCAACTGATGTAATTACTTTAATTGAGCAAATATTTAATGATATTCAACATGCTTGTGAGCTAAAAAACTTTAAAGTAAAAAAAGAAATGAAAAATGGTATTTGGGAACGTTTGCTTGATGGTGTAATATTAGAGCCTAATATTTCAGGGATCGGTTTTAATTTGAAGAAGTTTTTTAGAAAGTCATAGCAATACTTGTAAGCGGAAAACAAAATGACAGAAAAATATAAATTACAGCAAGAAAATATAAATAGTATGATTTAAACGGCGAGACATTGACGAAGCTCAAGTAGTTCTTGCCAGAATTTTTTATGAGAATTAAATAAAATGAATAATAAATATGTAATCTGTTATAATAACGTCAGTAGTAACCTGGCACTCGATATTAAGTTAGAGCAAAACGCTGGGTCTTTTCATTTGTGGGGTATCTAGCTAAATGGTACACTACCCTAAGCCAGCCACTTCAATTCAGCAACAAATCGCGCAATTACAGTCCGAAGGTCTTATTATTCCCGATATAGCACAAGCAAGCAAAATACTTGAGCATATTGCGTATTATCGGCTACGTGCCTATTGGATTATTTTTGAAACTTCAGCCAATCCACGCAAATTTAAGCCAAATACTAATTTTAATGATGTATTAAATCTGTATTTATTTGATGAAGAGCTTAGAACGTTAACTCTTTCGTTGATTGCCAAAATTGAAGTCTCATTAAGAGCTAATTTTTCTAATTTATCAATTAAATTCAACAATCCACATTTTTATTTAGAACATAACAACTTTAAGCAATTTGATATTTACATAAGATCACTTTCTAAAATCCAAAACTCATTAAAAAATAATAAAGATGAGTTATTTATTGCGCATTATCTAAGTAAATATACCACCCCACAATTACCACCAGTATGGAGTGTTGCCGAGATATTAACTATCGGCGAATTGTATTATTGGATAATCAATTTACATGATGGCGTTTTGGATGAAATAGCTAAAAATTATGGTTTTTCTAGCCGTGAAGTTTTTATTTCAGGTTTGGAGAGGTTATCAATTATTCGCAATGTTTGTGCTCATCACAATCGGCTGTGGAATCGGATAATTGTTAAAAAACAACTCAAGCAAGTAAAACAAAAAAACTATCTCAGCGAGGCATTAAGTCAAGATGAACATAGTAATAAAACATTTTATGGAACTTTTTGCTATATCATATATATCTTAAAACAGATTAATCAAAGCTCAGCCAATGATGCTATAACCAAATTTAATAATTTAATTTCTAAATATCAAATTAATTTAAAATCAATGGGTTTTTCAGATACTTGGCAGGAACTACCTTTATTTAATAGGCAATAATAATGACAGAAAAACATAAATTATAGCAGGAAGATATAAATAGTATGGATTTAAACGGCGATACATTGGCGAAGCTCAAGCAAATATTGCCAGAAGTATTTGCCGAGGGGGCAGACGGTAAGCCGAGTCTTGATATTGAACGGCTGAAAATTGCGCTGGGTGATGCGGTGGATGTTGAGAGCGATAATAAGAGTCGGTTTAGTTTTGGTTGGAGTGGCAAAAAACAAGCTCAGGCATTAGCCAATCAACCAAGTACGGCAACATTGCGCCCAAGTATTGAAGATAGCAAGAACTGGGATGATACGCAAAATGTGTATATCGAGGGTGATAATCTCGAAGTGCTGAAACTTTTGCAAAAAAGCTACTATGGTTCAATCAAAATGATTTATATCGACCCGCCATATAATACTGGTAAAGATTTTGTTTATAAAGATAATTTTCATGATAATGTCAAAAATTATCTGCAATTAACTGGGCAAGTCGATGATGAGGGTAATCGCATCAGCACCAACACCGATAAAAGCGGGCGTTATCATACCGATTGGCTAAATATGATGTATCCACGCCTGAAATTAGCCCGTAATTTACTCAAAGATGATGGCGTGATATTTATCAGCATTGATGATAATGAAGTGCATAATTTACGCAAGATTTGTGATGAGATTTTTGGTGAAGATAATTTTATTACTTGTCTAATCTGGGCTGCTGGTAAAAAGAATGACTCAAGGTTTATTTCTGTTTCTCATGAGTATATTTTGGTTTATGTTAAAAATAAGAGTTATTTTGTCGAATATGATATATCTTGGAGGCAGAGAAAAAAAGGAATAGATGAGATTTATAAAGAATACAACAAATTAAAAAAAGTATATGGGCATAATTTTGATAAGATTTCTCAAGGGTTAAAATCATGGTTTAGTTCTTTACCAAAAAATAGCGAAATCCGCAATAATAGTCATTTTAGCAGTGTCGACGAAAGAGGTATATATTTTCCAGATAATATTTCTTGGCCTGGCGGAGGTGGTCCAAAATATGATGTAATACACCCTAAGACAGGTAAGGTAGTCAAAATACCATCAAGAGGTTGGTTATTTTCCAAATCAGAAAAAATGGTTGAAATGATCAATGATAATAGAGTTCATTTTGGGATAGATGAAAATAGCGTTCCATGTATTAAATCACATCTTAAAGATAGAGAATATGAAGTCCCTTATAGTGTATTTTATCAAGATGGCCGTGCTTCTACAAAGAACCTGAGAACATTATTAAACGGTAATTATTTTGATTTTCCAAAAGATGAACAAATACTTAAAAACATCGCTGAATTTGCTAGTAATAAAGATAGTATAGTTTTAGACTTCTTCTCAGGTTCAGCAACTACTGCTCATGCTGTGATGCAACTCAATGCCGAAGATGGTGGTAACCGTAAGTATATCTGTGTGCAATTACCCGAAGCAACTACACCAGAGAGCGAAGCTTATAAAGCTGGTTACAAAAATATCTGCGAAATTGGCAAGGAACGGATTCGCCGTGCTGGTGAAAAAGTGTTTGCCGAATGGACTGAAAAACAACAGAAATCTGCACAAGCAAGCGCTGACGCTGGATTATTTACCGATGATGCCGAAAATAACACAGCTCAAACCAGTTTAGATATTGGCTTTAAAGTATTCAAACTCGACACCTCTAACCTCAAGCCATTTGATAGCGTGGATATGTTTGCCGATGATCTATTAGTTACCAATCGCTCAGCCTTGGATTTATTCTATGAATTAGTCCTCAAACAAGGTTATAGTTTGGATAATCACCAATGTGTGCTGGATATTGGCGGAACACGTTGTTATGCATTGGTACATGAGGATAATACGCCATTTGTTTTGGCGGTGCTGAATGATACGGTTAAACCCAATTTTGCGCTTGAGTTACTCAAATATGCGCTAACTTTGGTAATTGTTAAAGATGCTTGTTTTGGCACTGATGAGATAAAACTAAATTTACTTGCTACCTTGGAACAATTGCAAAGTAAAGATAATCCATTGCAAATCCGCATTATTTAGGTGATTAAATGAATACTCAACAATTTAGTGATTATATCGTTTATGTCGATGAAAGTGGTGATCATTCGTTAGGTAATATAAATAAAGAATACCCTGTTTTTGTATTAGCTTTTTGTATCTTTAAAAAATCAGATTATTTGCAGGTTATTCAACAAATAACTGATTTTAAATTTAAGTATTTTGGTCATGATAAGGTAGTGCTTCATGAAAGCGATATTCGAAGAAAGCGTGAGGACTTTAACATATTCAATAGAGAGTCACAGGCTGAATTTATGAACGACTATTGGCAAATTATTGATAATGCTAAGTTTACAGTAATTAGTTGTGTGATTGACAAACTAAAACATAAAGAAAAATATGAAATTCCAGATAATCCTTATGAATTATCAATGCGTGTATGCATTGGTAAGTTTAGAGATTTCCTGAAGGATAACGGTGTCGATTCTAGTGTATTAAATCATATTATCGTAGAAAAACGTGGTAAAAATGAGGATGACGATTTAGAGTTAGAATTCAGACGAATTTGCGAAGATAAGCGATATAATTTAAAACTCCGAATGGCAAGTAAGCAGACTAACTGCGCAGGGTTGCAAATAGCTGATTTAATTGCTCGACCGATTGGATTGAAAATTATGCGCCCTGAACAGGCAAATAGAGGATTTGAAATAGTTGCAAAAAAATTAAGAACGGGCATGAGTGGTAGTTATCTTGATTACGGATTAAAAATCCTACCATAAAAATAAAAAGCCTCCGAGAACGCTCAGAGACTTATTACCGATCGCGACTTCGCAATCCCAATTAGCGTTATTATCGCACTGTTGCATAATTTGTGCAAGTATGTTTTGCATATAAATAATAAAACTTAGATAAAAACATGAAACAAGTCATAGTATTATTGGTAAAGTAGATGAAATTAAAATTTGAAAATCAAGCCTTTCAGTTAGACGCTATAGCAAGCACAGTTAACCTGTTTAACGGTATGCAAAGCTTAGCATTATCCGAGCAACTAGCTAATCAAAATGAGATATTAAGCTATGATTTAGTTGCCAACGGCTTACAGCTGAATGAATTGCAGTTACTGAAGAATTTGCAATCAATACAATTACTCAATAGCCTGGAAAATTACGCTACCGAGCTTTATTTTGGTGAATACGCCTTTAAACGTAAAGATGATAATGGCAATGAAATAGAGCCGCTAATTAAAATCCCCAACGCTAGTATCGAAATGGAAACTGGTACTGGTAAAACTTATGTTTATTTACGCACCGCATTTGAACTTAATAAACGCTACGGCTTGACCAAGTTTATTATCGTTGTGCCGAGTGATGCGATTCGGGCGGGAGTTTTAAAATCTTTGGAGATTACCAAAGAGCATTTTAAATCTGAATATAATAACGTGAGTTATGATTATTATCAATATGATAGTGAAAAAATCAGCAAAGTTCGTGATTTTGCGACTACCAATAGTATTCAGATTATGGTGATGACGATTGCCGCATTTAATAAAGATAAAAACAATATTTATGCCTTTAAAGATAATAAACTTGGTGAATACCGCCCGATTGATCTTATCGTTGCAAGCAAACCGATTGTTATCATTGATGAGCCGCAATCGGTGGATAATACCGAGAATGCCAAGGAAGCAATTAAAAATCTCAATCCATTATTTATCTTGCGTTATTCAGCCACCCATCGCGAAGCATACAATCAAATCTACAAACTAGATGCGATTGATGCCTATAATCAGAAGCTGGTAAAACAGATTGAAGTTGCCAGCATTGAGGATGCCGACTTTGCCACTATTGGTACTCAACCATATATCAAAGTTGTTGAAATTACCCCCAAATTGGAACTGTCGCTGGAATTGGATGTGCAAGATGCCAAAGGCAAAATAACCCGTAAAATTGTGAAAAAAATTGCTAAAGGTATAGATTTACAGCAAAAAACCAATAATGAACAATACTATGGCTATATTGTTGAAGATTATAGCCGTGATTATGGTGTAAAATTTAGCGTGTTAGATTATGAAATCGCAGTCGGTGAAGCGATTGGTAATCAACAAAGCGAAGAGTTAAAAATCAGTGTAATGTTGCGTCTGACGATTGAGAATCATATCAAACGCGAGCTAAATTTAGCACCCCGTAAAATCAAAGTTTTGAGCTTGTTTTTTATTGATAAAGTTGCCAATTATCGCTTACATGAAAATGATGCGGCTAGCGATGGCTGGTTAGCTAAACTATTCGTTGAACAGTTAAAAATCGTCTTGCAATCATCCCATGGGAAACGTTATTTGGAGTTGTGCCGCAATAGTTTTAACCTAAACTTGGAAGATGATTGTGATTTGGCGAAGTTGCATGATGGTTATTTTGCCAAGGACAAAAAAGGCAACTATAAAGATAGCAAAGACGATACTCAGGATTCTGTCGCTGCCTACCAACTAATCATGAAAGATAAAGAACTGCTGTTGGATCAGCAAACTCCATTACGCTTTATTTTCTCGCATTCAGCGCTCAAAGAAGGCTGGGATAATCCCAATGTATTTCAAGTCTGTGTATTGCAAGAAAGCAGCAATACCTTTAAACGCCGTCAGCAGGTCGGGCGAGGTTTGCGCTTATGTGTAAATAATTTTGGTGAACGAATCAAAGATGACAAAATCAATACCTTAACCGTGATTGCCGGAGAATCATACAATTCATTTGCGGCTAATTTACAGCGTGAATATGAAACCGATGTCAAAATTAAGTTTGGTAATGTTCATCCTTTAGTTTTTGCTGCGCAGTTGCTAAAAATCGAACCACAACTTACATTAAGCGAAGCCAAACAATTATCTCAGGATATTCATGAGGTATTAAAAGTCAGCCAATTAATTACCGAAAACAATCAGCTTAGCGAGAAATGTACTAAATTACTCAAAGTTGGTGCGTTTGAATTAAATAACAGTCTGGTTAAACCTTATGAAGAATTGGTTGCCGGAATGCTGACTAAATTAAGTAGCAAATTACCGATTGAGAATCAACGCAATAAACGTGAAATTAAGCTCAATAATCAAGTCTATTTATCCCCAGAATTTAAGAAATTATGGCAGAAAATCAGCCCTAAAACGATTTATTCGGTTAATTTAGATTCTGCTGAACTAATTAAACAATCTACTACTGAAATTAATCATCAATTACAGATTGAGGCACAAACTCTCACCGTTGCACGGGCAAAATTGGCGATTGATGAATCCGGAATTTCCAGCGAACTACAACACCAAGATATGATTTCAATTCATTCCAGTCCGCAGATTGATTATGTTAGTAAAATTGTACTAGCCACTGGATTAATGCGCAGTAGCATAATAACTATTTTACAAAATATTACGGACATAAAACGTAATATGATGGACGTTAATGCCAATGAGTTTGTCACACAAGTGAGCAATATAATCAATAATACTAAAGCAAAACTTCTCATTGACGGAATTAAGTACCACAAAGTTAGTGATTTAAATTTGGATGGCTATGATAACTATTATGCGCAAACTTTGATTGAAGATGATCTAGATCATGGTTATACGGATCAAAATGGTGCGAGTAATCTGGCAGATGCGGTTAATTTAGGCGTAAATCCAGAAGCTCTAGGCAAAAAATTCCTATTTGATGTATTGCGTTATGATTCTCAAGTCGAGTTTGACTTTTTACGTGATGCGTTAACCCTCGACAAAGTTAAATTAATCGCTAAACTACCAAGCTGGTTTAAGGTAAATACTCCGCTAGGGAAATATAATCCTGATTGGGCGTTATTAATTGATAAGGATGGTACGGATAATATTTACTTTATTGCTGAAACTAAAGCAGCTAATTTTGCGACAAATGGACGTGAGGTAGAAAAAGCCAAAACTGAATGTGGTAAGCTTCATTTCATTGATGCTTTGCAAGTTGATTATAAAGTTGGCTGTGATATAAAAGCGCTAAACTAAACTATAATTTTATGGAGATGTAAAATCATGAAACAAGTATTACAATTTAAAATTACTTTAATTGATACAGAACCCGCAATTTGGCGCCGGATTCAGATCGCTGAGAATGCTACTTTCTGGGATTTACATGTGGCGATTCAAGATGCTATGGGCTGGCAAGATTATCATTTACATCAATTCATTATTTTTGCTGCTGCCAAAAAAAGAACTCCGCCACAAGCGTTTATTGGGATTCCTGATGGTGAATTTGATAATGATATTATTGCTGGTTGGGAAACTCCGCTTGATGAATATCTGACACCAGAATACCGAATCATTTATGAGTATGACTTTGGTGACAGTTGGGAACATGAAATTATATTTGAGGGTGCTTTCCCGCGAGTTACCGGACAGAAATACCCGTGTTGCTTAGCTGGTGAAATGGCTTGTCCACCGGAAGATGTGGGCGGTATTCCAGGATTTTATAATTTTGTTGAAGTAATAGCAAATAAAAAAGATCCAGAGCATAAAGACATGGTAGAGTGGCACGGCGGTAAATTTGATCCGCAAAAATTTGATGCAAGAAAAGTTAAATTTCATAATGCAAAAATTCGCCTAAAAAATATGTTAGCTGAGGTTGATTAATTAAGCGAAAATTAGGAAAGATACACTAATGAAACAAGATATCCGCTGGCAGCAGCGTTTTTACAATTATAATCGTGCTTTAGTAGAGTTAGGCGAAGCGGTTGAGCTAAGCCAAACTCGCAAACTGACTAAGCTAGAATCACAGGGACTAATTCAGGCATTTGAATATACTCATGAGTTAGCGTGGAAAACACTCAAGGATTTTATTGAAGAGCGCGGCAATAGCCAGATTTTTGGCTCAAAAGATGCTACACGTGAGGCCTTTACGCTTGGACTGATTGGCCAAGGTGAGGTTTGGATGAGCATGGTAAATAGTCGCAATCAAACTTCTCATACCTATGACGAATCCACTGCGCAACAAATTGTTATGCTGATTTTAAATGACTATTACCCACAATTTAAACTATTACAAGAAAAATTGCAGAGCTTTATCTAGAGATAATTATGATCAATAAGTATGGTGTTAGCGATGCTAACTGGCAAAAGATAATTGAAATATTTATGCAGCAATCTTTGGTAGAGCGAGTAGTTCTGTTTGGTTCGCGTGCCAAAGGCAATTATCGCGGTGGCTCGGACATTGATTTATGCCTATATGGAAACATTTCATTAGCGCAAATCTATATCCTGCAGGATTTATTAGATGATTTAATGTTGCCATATAAATTTGATTTGATTGTATACAATACAATTAATAACCCAGAGCTAATCGAACATATTGAACGTGTCGGCGTGGTTTTATACGCTAAAGAATAATATCTGTTATACTGAAATATAAAAAGAAACTATGAATTTTAACCAAATAAACCTATTAACGCCCAAACAAACTGACGATGATGTAATTTCAGTCAGTCAGCTTAATAAACTTGCTAAGTCAACCTTGGAAAACCATTTGCCAATTATGTGGATTAAAGGTGAGATCTCAGGACTCAAAAGTTATGCCCATCTCTATTTTGATCTAAAAGATGAGGGAGCTAAGATTTCCTGTGTCATGTTTGCCAAATTAGCCGGATTGCTCGATTTTCCGCTGGAGAATGGTACACAGGTTGAAGTCCGCGGGCGAGTTACGATTTATCCGCAAAACGGTAGCTACCAAATCAATGTCGAACGGGTGCGCAAAGTTGGCTTGGGTGCACTGTGGGAAGCCTATGCGCGTTTGATTGAGAAACTGAAAGCTGAAGGCTTATTTGAGCTAAAATACAAAAAACCAATTCCAGTTTTTCCACGCGCGATTGGTGTGATTACTTCCAAAGAAGGCTCGGTGATTCGTGATGTAGTAACGACACTCCGCCGCCGGATGCCAAATATTCCGCTGGTGATTTACCATAGCGCGGTGCAGGGCAGTGATGCGAGTATGCAATTAGTTCGTGCGATTCGTACCGCTAATCAACGCCAAGAGGTAGATGTTTTGATCGTCTGTCGTGGTGGAGGTAGTATGGAGGATCTGTGGTGCTTCAATGAAGAGGTTGTCGCGCGCGAGGTGTTTAATAGTCAGATTCCACTGATCAGTGCGGTTGGGCATGAAACTGATACCACGATTATTGATTTTGTTTCAGATTTACGTGCACCCACGCCAACGGCTGCAGCCGAATTGGTTGCCAAAAGCCGTAGTGAATGGCTCGAGGTTGTGCGCGCATTGGAAACGAGTCTCAAAACGCAAATTTTTCAGCAATTAAATGATAAACAGCAACGTTTAGATCTCAGCCTTGCCCAACTAAAAGCATCCAATCCACTCAATAAACTAGCGATGCAAACTCAGCGTTTAGCTCAATTAGAGCAAAAACTAACGCAGGTAATTCAAAGTAAGCTATTAAAATTGCGTTGGCAGCTGGATATTTATCAAAGTAAAATTATTCAGCTTAAGCCAGAGTTAGAACCACAAACCGCACGATTAGAACAGCTTAAATTACGCCTTGCACGCTCGTTTAATTCGGTGTATAAAGACCAGCAAATTAGGTTGAGTAACTGCATACACAATCTCAATCTGCTCAATCCGCATAACGTTCTTACGCGTGGCTATGCAATTGTTCGTGATAATAATGGTAAATTAATCCAGAGTATCAAACAAACCAAACATCATGGCAAAATTGCGATTACGCTTAGTGATGGACAGGTTAGTGCAATTGTCGATAAGCAGAATTCACCTGAACAAAGTGAGTTACTCTAATTGTGTATAAATTATATTCACAAGTTAAGTGCTTGAACTTTATAGCCTAAATTTAGTTACTCATCGGTATTATGTATAGTTGTGTCGATTGGGTGTGTGTGAGTTGTGGATAACATGCTTTATACACCTAATTAATGTAATCAACTGTTATAGTGGTTGAAATGTGAGTTGTGCACATTGGCGATGAATAGCTTGATTAATTGGGTGTGTATAAGTTGTGTATTATTTCTATGTTGTTTTATTGGCAGAATTACTGCATATTCATAACTGCCACAATATAAAGTAAAAACGCTGAACAAGACGGCACAATGCAATGAGAGAGATACATGAGAAGCTTTGTGACAACATTCTTACAATATATTGCGTACAGTTATTTATTGGATATTAATGGCTATAATATTTGCATTACCAAGTGTTCCGGTAATTTCTATTTGAACAGTATTACCTGACTGGGCAGTACCGTTGGTTCCAATTGTAAAATTACATGTATATGTTTCGCCATTAGTGGTGGCTGATTGATTACACCCACTGTCAGTGGCAGCTATATTTAGACCATACGTATTTCCTTGCGGCGGCATCACAACATAGGCACCAGGTTGACCATTGAGAGTGTTAAAGCTTACACTATAAGTTCCTCCAAAAGTCCCTTTACTGTCACAGTTAAGAGTGCTATTTCCCTGAAGAGTACAATTGTTGGTCTGAGCTCCTACCGTTAATGTATAATTTTGCAAATTATACTGGGTGTTACTACCGCTAGCGGGAGTATTACTAGTGCCACCACTATTACAGCTTACTAAAGCTATCGTACCAACAAGACTTATAAGCAACAGCCTTATGGTTTTCATGGTTGTATCCGACTATTTAATGGTTGATTATTACCACCTTCACTAATGAAGTCTTTTTGTTCATGAATCATTGGAGATTTTACGATTATGTAATTATAGAATTCTCTGTTTGACTTATCCCAATGTTGGTCAGCAAAATCTGGCCAGCTATCTTTATTAAATCCTGGAGCTTTTTCAAAATCCTCTTTACTTGCTTTAACTTCGAATGCATCATGGTCAGTACAGTATTCAAGAACTGCCCATGGAATAGCATAAAACTCACAACCGATACCCATAAATCCACCACGTGCTAACACCGCATAACGGATCTCGCCATTTAGTTTATCTAAAACTAATTCTTCGACCTTACCCAAGTGTTCTTGATTCCGTCCAATAATTTTTTTACCAATTACATCAGATGTGCGTACAACATTTCCAGATAAATTTTCCATTTTATTTCTCCTAAGTGCTATTTATTTTACTAACTATTTATTCTAACTTGGCTATTCTAATTTCATTATTAGAAAAGCAATTATGATCTATAAATGTCTATTTCTTCATTGTTATTTCTCCATAAAAATGCCAACAAAACCTGTATTCGAGCCATATTTATCAGCGGTTTAAATTTTTTGAGGGTGATTATTTTTAACTTGGTTCAGCTTAACCTAATTACGCTGACTGTGACAACTGTAATTCTAAGGTGAAAATTTAAGGAAGAGTATTTATTTAGAGTTATCAGAAATGACGCCATATTGATAATTAGATTTGCTGGTTATTTTAACTAGATTATTTAATAAATTCATTAAAGCTAATAATCTGTTAGAATACACTAACTAGCATTCTAAGTTTTAAAACTTAGTCATAAATAGTTTGGCAAATGTTGTAAAAGCTATATGCTATGCTTACTTGAAAGATTAAATTATGAATAATTCACAATATTTTGCCCACTACAAAGCGGCATGCGAAATAATTTTTGTGTCCCATTGCAAAGATTGGCTATATCTGAAAGATCTAGATTTTAAATATCAGGCAATAACTGATGCGATGCTTGCGTTTATTGGCTTGGAGTCAACTGCGGAAGTGATTGATCGAGATTCATTTGAGATTAGTAAAAATAATTTGTCTGATACAAAATTAATTGATAATTTTCAAAAGCAGGATAGTGGTATTATAAAATCACAAAAACCTGGCATTTATTTGGATGTGCTATCTCACCAAGGAACATTAAAAACTGTAATCGTCTATACCCATCTTTATATAAAACCCGGTTCAAATCGCATTAAAACGATTAATTTCGTGGCGTCACCACGGATAACA
>JAIEPY010000016.1 GCA_019748155.1 Burkholderiales bacterium
ATTTTACACCTTAGATATTACTATGGTGGTGACATTTCTATTTCAGCTAAGTGACATTTCTATTTCGGGTTGATAATCTTGAAATATGTTAGCCCTCAATTTACAGAAGAGATTTAGATGCGTTTACCCTGTTTATTTATCGGATGTAATCAAAGATAAATTACCAGATAGAGCGATGGTTGCTTATAAAGACGAAAAAGAATGGAGGTTAGTAGACGAAAGTTATAACTTTATGTTTAGCTTATATTCCAACGATTTGGTAAAAATCGCCACTAAAAAAGAGATTATCTTTGGTTATTACATTAGCGCAAATCGCGCCACTGCTGCGCTACAAGAGGTATTACATCATGATGGCTCTCGAAAATATAATGGTGTAGGCATACAATCTGCCACAATTGAAAAA
Source organism: Burkholderiales bacterium (assembly GCA_019748155.1). GTDB lineage: Bacteria > Pseudomonadota > Gammaproteobacteria > Burkholderiales > UBA11063 > Aquella. The sequence goes on from JAIEPY010000016.1 coordinate 404, forward strand.
TATCAAGTCGATGTTCTTGGCAATATCCGCAAAATAGATACTGAAACACGCCTTGATTTTAGCCAGATGAAAACTCAAAAATGACATTTCGTTGCGTAATGATTAGTAAGCAGAGTTATTTACAAGTTGCCAAATCGCAACTGCAGATAACCCAAGGGCAAGATAAGTTTACAGTTGCACTTGAGGATATTGCGTGCATTATAATCAATCACTATGCGGTTAGTTTAACCGTAGGCTTATTAAGCGAATGTGCGGAAAATAATATTGTCGTGATTAGCTGTGATAAAACGCATCTTCCCAATGGAATATTCCATAGTTACTTACCGCATTCACGGCAAAATTTAGTACTACAAACACAGTTGAACTTATCACAACCGTTTAAAAAACGCTTGTGGCAAAGCGTAATCGAACAAAAAATTACGAATCAAGCAGCAAGTTTAGAACGCATATTTTCATTAAGCCCCAATATTGCCAAATTAATTCATTTAGCACAAACAGTTTTATCAGGTGATAAAAATAACAATGAAGCTCAGGCAAGTAGAATTTATTTTCCAAGTATTTTTGGACACGACTTCATCCGCATCAACAAAAATCGCCTCACTGTGGTTCGTGATGATTATCTGGATGTCAATGGCTTGCTCAATTATGCTTATACAATTATCCGTAGCTTAATTTGTAGAAGTCTAGTTGGATATGGAATATTGCCGACGTTGGGAATTTTTCATAATAATCAACTTAATGCATTTAATTTAGCAGATGATTTTATTGAGCCCTATCGCCCATACATTGATTGGTATGTCTATACCCTAGTTGGAACTACCCAAACCTTAGAATTATCAACCGAAATCAAAGCGCAATTAATTGATATTCTTAATCATATTGTCGTCATTGATAATAAATTTACTACACTACTTAATTCGATTGATATCATGATAAAAAGCTTTATCAGTTGTATCAATGAGAATAATTTTCAATTAATAAAACTACCATCGCTACCACCATGGATTGAGCGCAGTAATATGGACTAATAATATGTTTTCTGAGATTAGATGGATGAGATTAATCGTTTTTTATGATTTGCCGGTTAGCACTAAAAGATTACGCCAAGTATATCAGCGCTTTCATACCTACTTACTCAAAGAAGGTTATGATATGTTGCAATACTCCGTCTACTGTCGGCTTTGCAATGGACATGATGCCATTGAAAAACACATACGCCGCATAGAAGCCAACGCTCCGGAACATGGCAATGTCAGAATTATGAAAGTTACCGAAAAGCAATACAGCCAAATGTATTTCTTAGTCGGTCAGCCATCAAAACAAGAAAAGATCAATAAAGAACAAAAACAGTTACTTCTATTTTAAAAATAAATTGACAGTAAGATGTCAGCTGTACGACTTATTGTCTTATTATAGCAAACTAACAATTTAGGTTATGCCAAAAAAAGCAGATTAAATTTCCAAAATTTAGCTCTATAATCAATAAATTTATTAATTAATTTAATTATCTCAGCTAATTACGTAGTAAATATTTTAACATAACCTAAATTGTTAACGAGCTATAACGCTTTAATGAGCTTTAACACATTTGCAACAATTTTAACATAACCTAAATTGTTAACGAGCTATAACTATAAGGCAGCTAATAGCTATAAGATCCAAATTTTAACATAACCTAAATTGTTAACGAGCTATAACTATCTGTAGAGCCAACTCCAAATAAGATTAATTTTAACATAACCTAAATTGTTAACGAGCTATAACTGAGCTTCTCAGCAATATCTGCAGTACAGTATTTTAACATAACCTAAATTGTTAACGAGCTATAACTCATAAAAGGTTTTATTGCTGCATCCACACATTTTAACATAACCTAAATTGCTAACGAGCTATAACGCCGCGTCGTTATTACCAGCACTTTGCTTAATTTTAACATAACCTAAATTGTTAACGAGCTATAACAATGAACACTGCTACAACATGCATATGGTAAAAAGTACAACTTAATCATGCTTCATCCAAATTAAAATATCCAAGACAAACTACGTAGGAAAATGTGATTAAACAAACTCTCCTACTATATATTAAAATGTCAAATGGCTTAGAATGGAATGTCGTCTGCTTGTAATGATGGACCAGGGGCATTAAATCCAGATTGTTGCATAGCTGGAGCTGGTTCATTACCTGGTGCTTGATCATAACTACCATCTGGTGCGCCAGCTTCTTCAGAACGCTCACGACTACCAATAAATTCGATATTTGAAGCACTAACGCGCAATGATGCAACCGCTTTACCTTCTTTATTAATATAAGCATTAGCACTCGGTGTACCTTCGATTAATAACTTACTGCCTTTTTTCACCCATTTTTGAACCGTCTCAGCCGTGCGACCATTACAGCTGATTTCCAACCAGTCCGTTTTTTGATTATCTTTAGGGCCAGTAGTAACCGCTAATGAAAAAGTTACAAAAGACTCTCCATTTGGCGCATAACGCGACTCTGGATCACGACCAACATTACCTGTCACAAATATTTTTTTCATAATAACACCCTTAAATAAAAATTAAAGCTCAGTCCTCTATTGTACATCACAAAAGAAAATATTACTTGGCAAATATCAACGTTGATTATGGCTTATAACTTCATCAAAAGTATATTCCTGATAGCATTTGCCATTACGGTAAATGGTTTGCATTAAATCTCTGGATTGATTATGCTCTTCTTCAATCCGTTCGGTATAAATATCTTGTCCATCACAGCTAATATAAGTACTGATGTGTCCTTTCAGCGATTGCTTACCAAGATCAGTTATCGGGCGTTTGAGTAAATCATGCCACACGGCTCCATCGTAACGTGCAGTGGCTTTCATCGAAAATGAAAACTCATCACGTCCGGCATCATGGGTTAAACCACTCCCCATCCCAAAAACAATGTTTTCCAGACTAATCCGCGCTTTATCCAAACGCGCAACAATATGCCGGATACTATCATTATTGATTCCATCACCCTGAATCACACCAATGTAGGGCGGTAAAACTTTGTAACCAAACTTATTGACGCTGTAACCGAATTTATCCATTAGAATTTTAATTACTTCCATGCACATGGTAAGTGGATCGCCTGAATCAGGTCTTACTACTACTTTACCACCCAGAGCACCCAGTTCAATAATTTTATCGCGATAAATCCCACCAATATAATCACGAGTCAGCCGATAAATGTCGTAGGTATCACCAACAATTGAAACAGTTGGTAAACCTTCTTGGTTTTTTATTTTATACTCTAATAAATCAATCATCATCTTAACCGCAGGCAAATCATCGCAAGTAGCGGAATCTGACCAAGTGCACATTACGCTATGCTCAGAAGCACTAACACTCATGCCATAAGCTTTAGTTGTATTATAAAAATGCTTGATATTACGATTTGCCTGGGCACAATCAGTACCGTTAAATCCAGCAGACAAATGCGCCATGCCCGCCAAAATATCTGCTTCATAACTATCCGCACCGCGTGAGCCAAAATTATGCAAATGGAAATTAACTTTACCCGCCTCACCACTCTGTTTAATCATCATATCATCGAGATAACGATATAAATCCAGTGCAATTGATGCAACCGTCGTCATCTTCCAGCATACCCGCTGAAACATAGTCTCAATATATGAACTCAGCCATGCACACTGAGGATCGGTATTAACAATCGTAACCGTTGCCACACCAACTGGTACTAACATACCTTCTGGTACAGCACGAATTTCCAGCGGTAAATAACCATTATGCTTATCTAGAATATGTTGCCAACGCTCACGATTAAAGCTAAAACCTTGCTCGCGCAATTCAGTTTCTGCTTCATCCAACATCCATGCTTCAACTGGTTCAGTAATATATTTCTTAACCGCATATTGATGCCCCATTGCCTTGATAGTGTTGGTATAGCGATTTCCACGCCGCGGCACAATAGTTGAAAAAATATACTGGGTGTCTTCAGGTAACATTTCACCATGGTCATTTTTATACGAATCAATATCAAGAATTATATTGCGGCGCAAGCTATTACTCATATTTTCACTTCTTAAAATTTAGTTATAATCAATCTTTGATTGAACATTACCCTCGAATTATATCCATTATTGAGTCAATTTACAACGCATTTTTTTACTACCCAGCGCAACTGGAGTAGCGGTAGTCAAATCAACACTCATTAATTTTTGAATCTGTGGCGTCAAGCCACTTTTTTCTGCATCTTCAAATTCATCGCAATTATCTTTAGTTGCCAGTATATTAGCTCCTTGCCAGTAAGTCAATTTTTTGCTACTAATTTCCAATGGTTCTGAATAATTAGCGGCAAATACCTGATGCTTACTATCCAAATCAAAAATCAGTACATCGCGTCCATCTGCTCCAGTTCCCCGATCAATGAAAATCAGATTTTTCCATTTACCAAGAAAATAACTCGCTTCACCACTATCGGTTTCCCAACCAGCAGCATTATCCCAGCTACACGAGGCATCATCGCCTGTTTTGATTAAAATCTGATCACCCGGTGCATCTTCGTCTTTTTGTGTAACCACCGTGATAGTTTTATAGCGCAAACATTTGTTATTTGCACTTTCAGTTACTTTATCCGGCGACTCACTGCCATCCAGCAGACCCAAAAAACTATCGGCAAAAACTGGTGATAATGATAAGCATAATAAACCTAAAATTAATTTTCGCATAATTCCCTCTTTAAAATATTCTATTTTTATACCCATTCATCACATAAAGTTTCGGCTTGTTTAATCACAATTTCAATTGCTTGCTCATGTTTATCAGGTGGGTATTTGTATTTACGCAATAAACGCCTAATCATCAAACGCATGCTAGCCCTAACGCTTTCTTTTTCGCGCCAATCAATAGTTGCTTTAGACCGTAAACCGTTAGTTAGTTCTATCGCGATTTGTTTAAGCGTACTATCACCCAAGACTTGCAAAGCCTCTTTATTATCAGCCAAAGCATAATAAAAAGCCACTTCATCTGGATTTAAGCCAAGCTTATCATTTTGTTCCAGTTTCGCTTTAACATCTTTGGCAAGCATAAATAACTCATTCATAATTTCAGCGGCTTCAAGTGAGCGATTATGATATTTATTCATGGTACTAATCAGGCGATCACTAAATTGTTTTTCCAGCACTACATTATTATGTAATTTTGCCTTAACCTCATCTTTGATTAATTTATTGAGTAATTCGACTGCCAAATTTTTAAGTTTTAAGTGGCGAACTTCGTCTAAAAATTCATCAGAAATAAGACTAATATTCGGCTTATTAACCCCAGCTAAAGTAAAAATATCGGCAATTCCATCTGTCGCTATCGCATTATCCAATATCCCCCGAATTATACTATTATTGAAGACTCTTTCAATTTTATGATTAACCGAGGTATATTTTATAATCGCACTTTGTACCGCCAGCCAAAAAGCCAACTCTCTGGCGTAAATAGAAACTTCATCACGCCCCTGACATAATGAATAATTAGAATTAATTCGCGACATTAAATCCAGATAACGTTTTTTGCCATCAACTAAATCAAGAATAAAATTTACCATTGGCGCGAGTAATTGTAGTGGATGGGTGGTGTAACTACTATAATCAAATCCATTGAGGAGATCGCGCATCGCATTAATATCAGTCAATAGTAGATTTACGACGCGAGTATTATCTAGTGTAAGTTCACCTTTCCCACTGGCATCAATATAAGTTTTAAAGGCGTATTTAAGATCAGTTGCAATTCCGATATAATCAACCACCAAACCACCGGGTTTATCTTTGAACACTCGATTTACCCGCGCAATTGCCTGCATCAGGTTATGTCCACGCATCGGTTTATCAACGTACATGGTTTGACAGCATGGTGCATCAAAACCAGTTAGCCACATATCACGAACGATTACCAATTGCAAAGTATCATTAGGATCTTTAAAGCGTTTTTCCAACCGTCTACGCTGTGCTTTACTATAAATATGCTTTTGAAATTCGGGTTTATCACTGCTGTTACCTGTCATGATGATTTTTACAGCTCCACTATCAACATCATCGCTAAACCAATCAGGACGCAATTTGTTTAAAGCGGCATACATTCGTACACAGATATCACGACTCATACATACCAGCATAGCCTTACCACTTTGGGCTGAGAAGTGCTCTAATAAATCGCTGGCAACTAAATCAATCCGCGGCTGAGAACCGACCAACTTTTCTAACGCCGCCCATTTGCTCTTTTCGCGTTCCTTGGCTGAAAATTCCTCATCTTCGAGAACTTCTTCAATTTCTTGATTGAGCTCAGCTAATTTAGCATCATCCAAACCCAGCTTAGCCAAACGGCTTTCATAATAAATCGGCACAGTTGCACCATCCGCAACCGCATCCTGAATATCATAAACACTGATATAATCACCAAACACTTTGCGAGTATCTTTATCAGTTTCTTCAACAGGTGTACCAGTAAAACCAATAAAAGTAGCATGAGGCAAGGCTTCACGCATCGACTTGGCGTATCCCTGCTGGTAAATTCCGCTAGTCTGATTGAGCCGGGTTTTAAAACCATATTGGCTACGATGCGCTTCATCCGCGATTACTACTATATTTTTTCGAAGGCTTAGCTCGGGATGCTTATCTTCATTATCCAACAAAGCAAATTTTTGGATGGTGGTAAAAATTATCCCACCCGCATTTTGTTTTTTCAAGACCTCACGTAAATCAGCACGATTTTCAATTGATCGTGGTTCGCTGCCTAACAACTCTTGAACTCGTGAAAATTGTTCCAATAACTGCCCATCCAAATCATTACGATCAGTAACGATAATTATTGTCGGTAAATTCAGTTCAGGAGAAGATAATAGTTTTGCTGCCAAACAGCACATCGAGATACTCTTGCCAGAACCCTGAGTATGCCAAACTACCCCGCCTTGTCCACTACCTGTCGCCGTAGCTGATACCACCGCAATAATTGCATCGCGCACGGCATGAAATTGGTGATACGCAGCAATCTTTTTAATCAACGTACCATTATCATCTTCAAAAAATACAAAATAGCGTAAATAATCCAAGAATAATTCTGGCTTAAAAAACCCTTTGACTAAGGTTTCTAATTCTAATGCAAAATTAGCACGATTGTTATAATCATCAACTATTCGCCATGGCATAAAGCGTTCAGCATTGGCAGTTAACGAGCCTACTCGCGCCATTAAACCATCGCTGATAATTAACGCCTCGTTATAACTAAATAACTCGCTAATTTGGCTCTTGTAGGTCTCAAGCTGACTATAGGCATCCCAAATATCGGTATTATCATCTGCTGGATTTTTTAGTTCAATCACGCTAATCGGCAAGCCATTAAGAAATACCACAATATCCGGACGAAATTGGCGCTTACTGCCAATCACTGTAAATTGATTAATTATGCACCAGTCATTATTAGCTACCTGATTGAAATCAACAATAAAAACTGTTTCGTGTTTATCTTCGCCATCTTGTTTATAATTTACTGCTACGCCATTTACCAAATAATGATGAAAAATACGGTTGCGTTTAATCAGGTTGACCTCACTAATTTTAGTCAAGGTTTCAATGGCTAACTCAAGAGCAACATTCGGTAATGAAGGATTTATCCGCTGTAAACTAGCTTGCAGACGTGGGAGTAAAACTACTTGATGACAATCATCGCGCTCTTGATGATTAATTTGCATATAACCAACACTGGCAAACCAGAGCAAAGCCTGCTTTTCAAGATGGGGTTCATTTAACATATTGTTACCTTATCATTAATTTCAGATAATTGAGATAATTGTTGTTGACCAGTCAAGCAAATAAGTCGCCATTTTCAGGCGATTCAGGCTCGAAAGCGTCCATTGCGATTACACAAATCGAAAATAATAATGAGTTAGCCATCGGCGCAAGATCTTCCAGAATATAGCTCTTGTACTCTGCATCAAATTTAGCAGGAAATTGGTCAATATATTGTAATAAATCCCGTAAAACTGGAGTTTTATAGCTACGGTTCAGGCGCTTATTCAATGCATAAGCAACTAAATGCTGGGTGTTCACAGCATCACAAAAAAAATCGATGATATGCTTACCTTCAACTTCCAAGTTAGAACTAGCAATATGCTTCTGAATTAGTTCATGCTTCCAATAGAGCTGATAAATGAAGAAATATCCCATATACCAATCAAGCAGGTTATTTTGTTCTTCCTCATTTAGCTGAGTATATCGCAAATACTTGCCTCTAAACTTATCCAGACTAACCATTGGAATAATGTCATCGTGTTTATCAAGTAACTCTAGGCATTTCTGATACACGCCATCCATTAATAATACCGAAAACTCCATCATCTCTTCCAGATCTAATTCTGTGGTAATCAGCGGAATATGACCTTTTGGATTTAAAAATATCTCAATCGGATTTAACTCATCGGTCGCAGCAGAGAGACAACTATACATCGCGCCCTGTAAAAAATAAACACTTACTTCATCACCAAAGTATTTATTGGTTAAATCTGCCATTCTGGTTATTTCTTTTTTACCAAATTTCATATGAATTCCTCTTAAAGGTATTCTCCAACAAGCTGTTGGATACATTATTAAAAATTTACTAACTCTCTGAACAACGGGCTATTGCCATGTAACAAAGTAACGCCCTGCTTTCTCAGATGGATTTTTTGTAATCGCAATGATTGATCATCTTTAGGCGTTTTACTGCTGACCACTACCGCAATTTTATCTGAGTTAATTGTAAATTTTGCATCTTGTTTAGTTGCCAAAATTTGCTTAATCGCATGAGCAATATCACTACCTTTTAGCTCTACAAAAATAGTCTTATCGTCAAAATTTAAGGCAAAATCACAGCATAACTCATGATGTCCACGCGGATATATACAACCATCAACAGTGATATAGTCAACGGGTTTACGCTGTGGATTTAATAAAACAAACTTACTTTGTTTTTCTTCACACTTAATCTGGCTGTGATTTACGGATTGAATACAGCTACTCATATTTTAAATCCAGTAATTTATCAAAATCTAATGCAGTTTGCTCGGATACTTTATCCAGATTATCGGCTAAAATCAAACGATTGTCATGATCACGCAAATCACGCGCACCACCATCAGCAATATAATACGCCCGCACTTCTTCAAATGGTAGCAGCAAATCTTTATCAAACAAGGTCTGCTTATCTTTAACATCATTTGCCAAAATCAGATTATTCAGCACAGTTAAAATATATGGGCTATGCGTAGTAATATACAACCCATCGCTATTAGTCGCATTGGTAACATAAACCAATAGCTCGGTAATTGCTTTTTGCGCAGAGGGGTACAAGTGAGCTTCTGGCTCTTCGATGTAGAGATTACCTTGACCAAAAGCCAATAGCTCACGCAAAATAATGTAAACTGGCAGAAATTCTTGCTGCCCAGATGAAGCATCAGACAAACGAGTATCAAAGGAATTATTCTTTATATACCCCCCCAAATTATCATACACAAACATGCCTTTTAAAACTTTACTTGATAAGTTTTCAAAGAAGTCATTTATCTTTTCTGGATTATTGGAAATACTTCTAAAAGAAGATAGTGCTCGTTGATAATTTTGTCCAAATTCTATAAGCAATGGATTAATGTTTATTTGTTGATCTAATACATTAAATAAATTATTTAATAAACTATAAAAAATAATTCTGCCAGCAGGAATAAATGTTTGTTGTAATTTTAAATTTTCAGATGGAGTTTCTGAAATAGCGCTTAATAATGTGCCATTTTGCGTTTTTGCACGAATAATCTTAATATTACCCTTTGGGTATAAATCATTTTTCTCAAGCTCAACAACACAATGATTAAATAGCACCTGTAAACTTTCAGAAAATATAATTTTTTTATCAGTCAAGTTGATTTCAATTGTATGCTTATCATAGCTATAGCAGATTGTTCCATTAATTGGTTCTGTTATACTAAAAATTTGGTAAAATTTATAATAAAAATGGTCAGATAAATCATTAGTTTCTTTAGGTAAATGCGGTAGGTAAGATGTTAATATCTCACGAAAAAAATGTAGCAGCTTAATAATTAAGCTTTTACCGCTGGCTTGTTCACCGATAAATATGTTATATTTGCCTAACTCAATACCAACATCTTTTAAAATAAAGAAGTTTTTAATTATCAATCGTTCTTTTTGCATTTTGAAAACCTAATTAAAATGGAATATCATCAGATGAGATGTCACTTTGTGCCTGTTTATTCCTTATGCCCTTGTAATCAACTAATTTACCAAACTTGTCCTCTAACGTTTTAATCACACCTTGCTTGTCTTCTGATTTCTCATATATACTTGCTAACTGCATAACAAATTTTATAGGAACATCCATCCTTGTTTTCCAATATTTATATTCAAACTCTGAAAACAATGGGTTAATACTAATCACTTGAGACCACTTATGAGTATTTGCTAATGTCACCAAATGCTCAACCCATTGTTTAATAGAATCTTCCGTAATTATTTCCTCAAATGAAACTCTCGGTTGTAAATTTATTTCGAATGGGTCGTTTGATTCATCTTGATACAGAATATTTTGTACACACTCATCAAATACTTTTTGCACATCTTCTAATTTACTTATTTCAGCAAGATTAACAAAATCCGATAATAATGATTTATTTAGGCTTTCATTTTGGCTTTTAAGCGTTTCAGCCAACGAAGTAATTAATTTTTCAACTTGCTCTAACTTTTCAAAGGATCTCCGCTCTAAATCTTGCTTAACGACAGGCTTATCTCTAAATGATTTTAACGATTGCTCCAAGTATCCAGCCCATTGTTGCTTTAATGACCTTTGAATATCCTCAGAATTTTCAAACTCATGGTAAGAATTCCCTAATCTTAACTCATTGATTTGATCTAGGAAAAAAAACACATATCTATAAGAATCGACTGGAAACATATATGTAGAATCAAAGTCATACTTCAATTTTGCTTTTTTATTTTCTTGATCCGCATCATCTACCAAATTAACACTAAAATATCTTTGATACTCGGCATCCAAAAACCGCCTATAATTTTTGTAATCATGATATACAAACCTATTAATAAAAATAGCTTTAGGTATATTCAAAGCTAACGCATTATGAAACTCTTTTAGAGTCACACTATTTGGAGTAAAATCATTTTCTTTTTCTCTTTTATCTCTATGATAAATACTCCCATATTTATCACCAATAATTAAAACAAACATATTGCAACTATCAATTGCCTTAACACAAGCATCTTGTACGTGTTCATCTGGAGGATAAAAAATATCACCATACTCACTCATCACTGGTTCATACCCAAAGTCTTTAATAAACTTGTGAACATTATGCCGGACTTCATGTAAATCATAACAAGTTGAACTTACAAATATTTTTGGTGCTGCCATTTTTGTCCCTTAATTCAAAATTTTCACTGTCACGCAATTTGATAAATAATTTATTTATTTTTATAATAGAACGGCCATTATGGCCATCAATACAGCGCAAGAGCCTTAATTACGCATTTTTTCTCTTGCCTAGAAAAAGTACGTTTGTAATTTCCTTGGTTTGAGTTTAACATGATTGTTGATTCAGATATTAATTCACAGACTTCCTTAATTGATTCCGAAGTAACATTACCATAATAATCACAAAATAAATTCCAATTAAAAAACAAAACTAACTTTTCGTGCTGGAATGGTTTTATCGTAACAGGTAACTTGTTTGCATAATCATTAACTAATAATAATTTAGGAATACTTACATGCATTCCATATAACTTATAAATTTCAAGTTCACAATTTTTTCTGTTTTGTACTTCCATAGTTATATAAATATTACCAAGATACCCTTCCTCATTAATTATCTTGACCATTTTTAGTCTGGGTTTTGACCATAAGTGTATAAAAATACCGTTACCAATTTTAAGAAACCACCCAATTATTGAATCCATTTTCCCCTCCAAAAAACTGCAAAATAGTATTGCTTAAATTAAGTTAGCCTAACAAAAACTGATTTATCTAACTGCTTAAATAAATATGAAATAAAGCTAAGCAAATCCAAACAATCTTCTTTAGCTATCCCCCAATCTACAGCCGTTTCATGAGCCGTCGGATTTCTTACTGCTTGCATTAAACCTGCTGACAAAAACTTCACACCTTCTTGTACATTTTGTTCTGTTTGTGTTTGCCCTGCATTTAGTTTTAAAGAGCCTTTCAAAGAAAAGACATCCATCATCAATTGATAACCATCCTTATCACTTTGTGATTTTTTCTGGGTCTCTTTATTAAATGCCTTAGATGCTTCAAATACAGCATGAAAATAAAATCCTGAGATAAAAAGTTCTCGAGAATGTAGAACAACTGAATGATGGTATTTTCTCTCGGAAAACTCATCCCATAGACTATTACCATCGCTAAAACCAGCATTTTTGTATATGGATAAAGCTTGTTCCTGTATATCTGGTAGCAACTTGCCTATTACCATATCAATAAACTGTTTTAACTTAATGTTTTTATCATCAAATGGAATATTCTGCTTAGCAAGAGTAAATACCCAGTCAATAAACCGTGATGCTCTATCAGATGTGATGTTTACGTCAGAAACAATAAAATGCTCACATGAAAAATTAAAAACTGAGGTTGCTGCAAGATCAATATTTTTTAATGAGGTACTATACTTAATTGCATCTCCAATTTGCAATGCAATCATTTTATAATTCATAGGTAGTTCCCTACAAAGATGTTCACGTCACCTGATATTAATTTTGGTAATAACGTATCACGAATGTTTATCAAAAAGTCAATTTGTTCAGACGTGTTTTTTAATTTTGACGTGATTGATTCAAATTGATTATTTATTTCTGTTATTATTTCATTGGCTGGTAATCTAATCTCAAAATGGGCTAATTTATCTGCTTGTGCCCGTTGCCGCCCACTCGTTCCAGTCATCGTATTAATTGCATAATTTCTGAAATCTTTGTTTTTTGCAATCAAATAAGACAGGAAAGGATGAAACTGATCTTTACTTCGCATTACTATGTATTCGGTAGATCCATAAGCAACTTCATCATCAGCCAGAAAATCCACAAAACACGTTTTACCATTTTCTAAACATGGCGTAATTCTTGCAAAGAGAGTATCTCCATTTTTAAATTTGGCTCCTGCTCCTGATTTTCTATAACTCCAATTAACCGCCCTATAAGAATTCGTATCAACGTTTGCCATTTCCAAATATGCAACTTCATTACTACGAGACAATTTATATGATGGATTAAAATCAATAAACTTGCTAATCGGAAACTTTTTATAGTCACTATCAATAAACCACTCTTTAAAGATAGCTTGCGCCATTTCTTCCAATTTTTTGTTGATTTGCTGGTTTAATTCGATTTTATCATCAAGGCTAGATAATATCGTTGCGATTTCTTTTTGTTCTTTTATCGACGGACATAAAAAGGGTATTTTAAACAAATTTTCTTGATTCAATTTTGGCTGAACTGCACCTGTAATAAACGCGGATAGATTGACAAAATTAAGATAATAATATATGAAACCGAAATTAGAGTTTTTATTGTTACGCAAAACATGAGCATGATTATTTACCCAGAACCTACCTTTTGCAATATTAGCAATTGGCTGTTTGCGTGATCTTAAATTTTCTCCATCTTCTGCAATCAAAATATATTGCCCATCAAAAATATAGTCATCTATATAATCAATAATACCCTGTGCCCCATAATAAGGATATATGCCATGTATTTTTGCTCTTTGTATTGATGATAACGGACTTCTAAGCTTATCAAAACAATCTACTACATCGCCTAATTTCTTAACCACCCAACCAGCAGGCAATTGCGTCGATTCATTATCTAAAATATTATTCTTCGTATCCATTAGTTATTATTTCCAGTTAGTTTCTTTAAATGCTGGTTATCCAGCAATGCTTTAAGCTGAGTTATCGCAATTTGATTTAAGCGCTCCAGCCGCTCATTCTGCGCCAAACGCATTCGTATAAATTCAGCATTCATGCTTTCCAAGTTTGCCAGCACCAATAGTTGCTCTATTGTTGCATAATCACGAATATTACCACTTAAATTCGGATTTTATTAGTGGCTTCAATCCATTTCTTCGCAGATAAGTAAAAACGATTTGTCTCTGCTTCATTTTTAATTCCCTCGAATTCGATGGAATTAAAAGCTGGACTATTATTTATTCGCTCCCAAATTCCTAAAAACTCAATAGTATCCTTATTGCGTAACCATTGTTCAATTAAGGCTAAACTACCATCAAATCCTTTTGCCATATCGGTTAGCGAAATATAATCATCCTGATTATGCGCTAAAACCGTGATCTTGGTATCTTTTACACCGATAATTGTTTTGTTATTCACCGCTTCGATCTTTCTTTCATTTACTGATTTAGGTCGCATTTGTTAATTATCTCTAATTTTGTCTGCTCATCAATCATTCTATAACACCTTGTTCTTTTATCTAAATTTATTCAATGTTGACAGATTCCTCAGATAGTTTTGCCCTTTAACGGTCAAGACATAACGCTGATTTTTGCTGCTGGGTTTGTCTGGTAAGGTGTACGCGATTAATTGTAATTCCAATAAATTAATCATCGCCCGCTTGAGATTACCAACTACCGTTTTATAACCGAGCTGTTGCAAAATATCCTGTTTAGCTAATTCTGTCTTAGTTAACAATCCTAAAATTTTGCTCTCCAAATCAGTTAAACTTGATGTGGCATATATATCCTGTACCCCATCTTGGGCCCCATCTTGGGCCTCATCTTGGGTCTCATCTCGGGCCTCAGACACATTAAGACTAAATTGTTCATGTATCGGTAAAATCGTTAAAAAATAGTCGCGTTCCTCATTGCTATCAAAAATTGGGGCTGGTGAGCCGTTATTTACCATCGCTCGTTTTATTTTGGGTAGCCCAGTACTGCGCCCTTCGGTAAGTTTTAGCTCTTTGAGAAATTCACCGATCCGCCGATTACGATAACGCCGTGAGTCAATCTTCCCATCCTGTAATGTGTTTCTCTTTCTTATATAAACAAGTTAAAAACTGAAATAACGTTCTATAAGCCAGTTCAATTAACTTTTTGTCTTGCTCATTATCATTAATTTTGTTGCCATGAAATAAGTTACATCTAATCTGATAAAGCACACGTAGGTATTCACTTAAACAACTCACATCACTGTAATACACTTTACGAAACTTACCTTGAATGGAGCCAGGGTTGTCTGGTTTATCTAAAATATATTGTTGAAAACATTTAAAACATGACCCCGGTAGATTTGGTAACTCTAAAAAATCATCTTTTAACTTCTCACATGAATTTTCAATTCTCTTAAATTCTTTGTCATTGTCATCTCCATATGAATTATAAAATGCATTAAAAGATATCCATAGAGAAATAAATTTATTTGTATAATCGTCTTCTACTTTTGCTCTTTCGTACCAATGGTTGATATGATATTTATTAGACATACAAGTTACTCCCTAAAAAACATAACCAATTTTCTTTAATTGTACTTTGATTTCAGCTTCTAAATCATGTGATTTAGCAAATAATTCCGCCAACTCACCAGTCAAGCGAGTCATTTTGTCATTAAACGGTTCGCTATCTTGCTCTTGTTTTTCAATGCCGACATAGCGCCCGGGAGTTAAAATAAAATCCTCTTTAGCTATTTGTTCCAGATTAACTGATTTACAAAACCCAGCGATATCCTGATAGTCATGTCCAGCTTGCCAATTATGGAAAGTCTGGGTAATTTTAGCAATATCTGCTTCACTAAAAGAACGTAAAACCCGATCTTGCATATAGCCAAGTTCACGTGCATCAATAAATAAAACCAGTCCTTTACGCTCACGCTTATTACCATTTGCTGCTTTATTCTTGCTTAAAAACCAAACACAAGCTGGAATCTGGGTATTAGTAAAGAGTTGACTTGGCAACGCCACCATACATTCAACCAGATCATCTTCAACAATTTTACGCCGGATTTCACCCTCTCCGCTGGTTTGTGAACTCATCGAACCATTAGCCAATAATAACCCCATAGAGCCATGCGGTGCCAGATGATAAATCATATGTTGCATCCAGGCATAGTTAGCATTATTATTTGGTGGAACTCCATATTTCCAGCGTAAATCATTTTCTAAAGTTGGATTAAACCAATCTTTTTGGTTAAACATTGGGTTTGCCATAATATAATCTGCACGCATATCCAAATGCTGGTCATGCAAGAAAGTATCCGCAGCTTCCTTACCTAAATTAAAATCCAGACCGCGAATTACCAAGTTCATGGCAGCTAATTTCCAAGTGGTAGAATTTTGTTCTTGCCCGTAGATGGATATATTTTCAATCTTACCCTGATGCTCTTTAACAAAGCGTTCACTTTGCACAAAAAATCCGCCCGAGCCACAAGCCGGATCATATACGCGCCCAGCAAAAGGTTCCAGCATCTCGACAATCAGTGTCACAATTGATTTTGGTGTATAAAATTCTCCGCCACCTTTACCCTCGTTAAGTGCAAATTTACCTAAAAAATACTCATAGACATGCCCAAGAATATCTTTAGATGCCATCGTCGCATGTTGAAAAGGAATATTATTTATCAAAAGCATCAAATCTTTTAGTTTGATATTATCCACTTGCAAACGACGATAAGATTTATTTAAAATCCCTTTTAGTTTAACATTGTCTTTTTCAATAACTTCCAGAGCATTATCTAACAGATGGGCTAAACTTTGGAATTTTTGTTCTTCGTTTTTATCATTTTTCCATGGCAAAATATCGCCAGCTTTATAAGCACTACAAGCAATTAGCGTTTCCCAGCGTGCCGCTATTGGTATATAGAAAATATTCTTTTCGATATAATAATCGCGAATATTTAATTCAGTTTCAATCTCCGAGTGGTACTCTGTCTCATCCGCATAATCATTAGGTAAGTAAAATTCACTCTCAGGATTTATTAAAAGTTGTTTAATCTCATAACGACGTCCGGAAAATGCATCCCCAATATATTTCAGAAACACCAAACCCAGCACAATATCTTTATAATCACTAGAATTAATTGTACCGCGTAATTTATTAGCACTTGCCCATAAAGTATCTTCGAGCGTTTTTAAAAATTCTTGTTCTGACATTCTATCCCTTACAAAATTAAAACTTGACACCACGCGCTATAAGCGGTTATAATCCGCCCTAGAGTTAATCAGTTACTTGAAAACTGGTGCTTGTAGGTGGCGTAATGGTATACGCGTGCTACAAGTAAAAATAGCCAACCCACAGTTGGCTATTTTTATTTCCAGACTCTATTTTAGAGCAGATTAGCAGGCTTGCCTCGATTCAACAAATAAATTACCACTGCCACTACGGCAAACAAAGCATATCCTCCAGCAATTTCCAATGGAATAATTTGTCTTTCAGCAGCCAATGAGCCAAACCAGTACATTGAGCCATCAAGATTAATCGAGTGAATTATTCCAAATAATGAAGCTACTGCCAATATTCCACAAGTTACTACTGCAGCAATAATCTTCCGCTCAATTAAATAATAAACCAAAGCTGCCCATAAGGTTCCGGTTACGATAAAACCATTGCCAAAAGTCACAATTGCGGCAATGTCTGATAATTTGCCATTATTAACCGTATAAAGCAAGGTATTTAGTTTTTCCATTGAAACTAAGTCTGGATTAGAAGATAGTTTAATCTCTACCATCCGCGCAATAGATGGGAATAAGCCCAAAATCGCAGCAGGTAAATATTTTTTCTCACTAATTAAAAATACTTGCATCGCAATTTCAACACCGACAAAAAATAATACCGGAGCTAAAATTGCATCAGGAACTAATTCGATCAAATAGTTTACAAAACCAAACCAAGCACCTATACCCACCACAATAACATTAATCAGTAAATATCCGGCACGTGAATCCATTTTTTTATACGCAGGAAATCCGGCATATGGCGTGGTTTGCGCGGTACCGCCAAACGCCCCCATCAGCATCGTAGCAATCCCATCAACCATTAGTAAATCCTTGGCTGAATACTCTTCGCCCAGCACCGCAGCACTTTCAGCTACCGATACCGTACCAAAAACCACCAACAAAGCAAAAGGAAATGCGATTGAGAAATATTTGGCAGCAACACTCAATGAAGCAAAAAACGTCAGATCCGGTGCAGGAAAGGCAAATTCAATTTTAGAAAAACTAGGAATATGACTTTGACCAGTTAAGCCAATTTGAAACAGATAGTAAACAACTGTCCCGATTATAATCGCTACTAAAATCGCCGGTAAATTATACGGCAATTGATATCCTGCAAAATAAACCATTACGATAATTGCCAATACCAAAAAACTAACCAGCGGTAGTTGCAACATTGCAAGTAATGGGAAAAAAGCAATTAACCCGATTGCCACGCCAGCTAAACCACCCAATAAAGCAACAGTAGGCAATGCATTTTTAATTTTATGCGCAAAAAATGAAAAAACAAATTTTACAAAACCAATAAAAAAGCAGCAGGCACAACTAATATACCAGCTATGTAACGCTGCTGATTCCGGATCCATACCCTGAGATTTAAACATCAAAAAGGATGGACCAACAACCGCCAGAGTCATACCGATACAAGTTGGCGCATCCAGCCCGGATGGAAATGCGGTCACATTATCCCGACCAAGCTTTTTTGCCAAGCGAAAGGCAAAGTACATAAAGACTAAATTACTGAAAACAACACCCACAGACAGCCCGGGAATAATATGTTTAACTACGATTCCTGCGGGCATACCAAAAACTACGGTCAGTAAAAAAGCAATAATCCCCATATTGGTCAAATTATCAAAAACAATGGTTGCTGAGCTACTAATATCGCCAATACTAAACCAACGATATTTTAAAAGATTTGCCGATCCCATGATATATTTTCCCCGTATAGTTATAATAATTAAAGTGTAAAATTCTCACCTAGATATACTTGTTTAACTTTTTCATTCTGAACTAATTCATCAGGCACACCACTAGCCAAAACATTACCCTCACTAATAATATATGCCCGATCACAAATACGCAGAGTTTCACGGACATTATGATCAGTAATAATCACACCAATGCCTAATTCTTTTAAAAACACGACTACTTTTTGAATATCACTAACCGCAATTGGATCGACACCCGCAAAAGGTTCATCCAATAGAATAAAGCGTGGATAATTAGCCAAGGCACGGGCAATTTCACAACGACGACGTTCGCCACCGGATAAAGCCATTGCATTGACATCACGCAGATGATCAATATTTAATTCAGAAAGCAATCTATCTACTTCACGCTTGATCTTTTTGCGATCCAAATTCTTTAGCTCTAAAATCGAGCGTACATTTTCTTCTACCGTCATCTGGCGAAAAATTGATGCTTCCTGAGGTAAATACCCTAGCCCAAGTGCGGCACGTTTATGCACCGGTGTACTCTTGATATTCTGACCATCAAGATAAATATCACCACCATCACTAGCCAATAGTCCTGCTACCATATAAAAGCTAGTCGTTTTACCGGCCCCGTTGGGACCAAGTAAACCAATTACTTCATTACTATGTACGTTAAATGAAACATCTTTAACTACTACCCGTTTTTTAAACTGTTTCCGGAGATGTTGAACATCTAAAAAACTACTGGAGCTTGATTGTTGATTTGCTGTCATTGCCACTACCTTTTTGCGGTTGTAAAATTACTGTCACCCGACCACTCTTGGTGGTAGAGACTCCGTTAGCATTATTGGAATTTGCACTATAAATTTGCGTTTGGGTATTGTAGGTAAGTTTATCACCCATCACCAGATTATCGCCTTTTTTAACCCGTGCCCGACCAGTTAATACCGCCAAATTATTTTTGGTATTATAATCAAAGACATTACCTTGACCTTCGGTTTTATCACCATCATCATTAAGCTGTGAAAAAGTAACCGGAGAACCCGTCATATGAATAGTTTTGTAACCATCTTTATCTTGGCTCGCCTGCGCTAAACTGGCGTGAGCTAACATACTGCCTTGTGAAATTACTACATTTCCGGTAAATACCGTTAGCATATTTTTCTGATCTACTGTCAAATGATCCGCGTCAATATGAATTGGTTGTGATGCATCAGTTTTTAGTGCGTTAGCAGTACCCGCAACACATAAGCAGCAGCTTAGGCAAAAAATTTTGATATATTGTGAATTATTTATCATAGACAACCTTAACATTAGATTCAATTACTAACAGCTTCTTGTCATAGTCGACGCTAAAACCAATACCTGTTAGCACACTTTTGCCTTGTACTGCACGGATTGGTGCCGAACTATCAGCAAACTTAGTTTTACCATTAATATTGACATTTTTAGTATAAACATTTATATTTTGCGCAGAAACTGACTCAAAAAAGGTAATAACTACGCTCTCACCTAAAAACCCCAATAATGATTGATTATCTAACCAACCATCTTTACTAGTTAGCTGTTGGGCAATTTGAGTAGTTGACTCATTAAATGCCTGAAGTATTAAATCAGTCATCATAATTCGATTACTATTGGGAAACTGAGTTCCACTTTCGGCACTAACCTGATAAACAAGAATACCTTTTGGAGTGTATAGATTAGCTTGAAAATTTGTCGCAGAATACTCCGGCTTATTTTTTGGTAATTCCAGCTTATGAAAATCAATTCTGGTTAGACTATTTAAAAGCACACATAAGCCGCTAAGTATAATAACGGTAAGCGCATTAAATAATCGAGAGGATTGATATTTTAATTTAAACATCACTAATTCACTACGCCAAATATCGGGCTAGGAAACTATCGTATTTATTTTGAGCTCTAAGCACTAACTCAACAACTTCACGCAATACACCACTACCACCGTTTATGCTACTCACATGATCCACACGTTCTTTAACATCATTAACCGCATTATTTGGCGCAAAACGCAATCCAACTACAGATAACACGGGTAAATCAATTAAATCGTCACCGATATAGGCAATCTCATCTAAACTAACACCTAGTTCATTAGCAACTTCAGTAATTTTTGCTTGTTTATCATGAACACCTGTATATGCTAAATCAATCCCAAGCTTACTACAGCGAGCTTCAGTTGCCAACGATTTACGTCCTGAAATTACCACAGTTTTAATTCCACATTCACGTGCCATAATAACTGCGAATCCATCGAGAATGTTAAATTTGCCAAATGGTTCCTCATGGTCATCACAAATAAACACGCTTCCGTCAGTCAATACACCATCAACATCAGTAGCAATAACTTTAATCATTTTTGCTTTGTCACTGACTACTTTACTTGGCATCTAAAAAATCCTTTAAATTAAGCGGCAAAGCCGCAACTGTTAAATAATCCCAAGTGTGCTAAAATCCACAGTCACTTCACCTACTTG
>JAIEPY010000074.1 GCA_019748155.1 Burkholderiales bacterium
TTAAAACCGCCGTATGCGACAACGCACGTACGGTGGTGTGGGAAGTCCCGCCCGTGAGGGCGGTCTTACCCGATTTTTATAAAAAACAGATGTAACATAAGTACTTAATGAAATCATAGCGATATGTTATAGAGTTGAAAGATCCTTATTTATATTAATTTTTTTATACACATGTTACACTGAATGAAGTCTAATGTAACAGATCACTTAGATAAATACTTTAAAAAAGGAAACAATATGAATAATTCAGATAACACAAAAAATAAAACTCACCCATGGAGAACATATGGATCTCCAATAAGTAAACAATGGGACGCATCTCATGAAACAGCTAAAACAAAATCAATGCCGAGTAAGGATGCAGAGAAAAATAAACCTGATTAAATGCCAGTAATGCATCAGAATTTATATTATTAATTTGAGAAGTTTTGTAAAACATTTTCTAAGGATTTGCACCATGTTATATTATGTATTAGTATTCTTAATTATTGCTTTAATTGCTGGAATATTAGGATTTACCGGTATTGCAGCAGCTTCTGCTTCTATCGCCCAGATAATATTTTATATATTTCTTTTATTATTTTTGGTTTCTTTATTTGCGCATGTTTTTCGCCAAAACAGAAGTAAACCATAATTCTTTACTATAATGCAAAACATCCAGAGATATTTCATCTGGATGTTTTTTAATATTAGCTAGGTTTTAATATTACCAGCTTCGGCGTTGTGAGTTGCCACCACCAAAGCCACTGCTAGTTTTTGGCTTATCTTCTTTTTCTTTAACTACTAAAGTACGGTTTTTATAGCTGGTTGCATTTAATGCTTTGATACATGCTTGTGCATCATTTACATTTTCCATGTCCACGAAGCCAAAACCCTTGCTTTGACCTGAGTATTTATCTGTAACAACTTTTGCTGTTTTTACGGTACCATGTTGTGCAAATAGCTCTTGTAATTCTGTATTAGTGATCCCGAAATCCAAACCCGCAACGAAAAGTGATTTTTGCATAGTATATGCCTTATAAAAATAATTTAAAATGATAAAACTGAATGTTTAATGGCAATATACTGTGGAAATAATTGAATATTTAAGTAGGTATGATGTACAAGAAAGATTAAATTTTAGTCGAGGATGCATTATAGCACGATTAAATTTGTATTGCTGGAGTAATTATAAAATAAACAGATTTAAAGTTTTAGAAAAGTAACATCCGGGGTATATAATCTACCGCGGATGCTAATGTTTTCATGATTTTAGTGATGATACTTGATATGGTGATGATGGTTAAAGTGCATTTGTGCAGCAAATTTAGCATCTTCCTGAGTTTTATATTCACCTAATTGCTTACCGTCGCCAAATTCCATTCGTACTAGACCTGGATGAACGTGGGCATAGCTATGGGTTAAAACTTCAAAATTATATTCACGATTACTATGCTCAATAATTTTAATAGTTGAACGTACTGTAATATCATCATTTTTGTAGTAAAACACTTCTGCCTGAATTAGCGATTCAACAGATTCTCCATGAGATAATTCTTCATGGTGTTGTATCTCAACCCATTCTAATTGATCTTTAGTTAAATGGATAATCATAATTGGGGTTCCTTATAAAAAAGTGTAACTAAGCCACCCAAGCTAGGGTGGCAAATAATAGAATTTTAATTAACTATTGTTAGCTTTGTGAGCACGTTTGCGCTCTGTCTCATCTAAGTAGCGTTTACGAATTCGCACGCTTTTTGGTGTAACTTCAACTAGTTCATCATCATCAATAAACTCAATTGCACTTTCCAAAGTTAATTGAATTGGTGGCGTTAAACGCACCGCTTCATCAGTTCCTGACGCACGAACGTTGGTTAATTGTTTACCTTTAACCGGATTAACATTTAAGTCATTGTCGCGGCTATGAACACCAATAATCATTCCTGTGTATAATTTTTCACCAGGACTAACAAACATCCGTCCACGATCTTCAAGCTTCCATAATGCGTAGGCAACGGCTGCCCCATCTTCCTGAGAAATTAAAACACCATTGCGACGACCTGGTAGATCAGCTTTCACTGGACCATAATCATCAAATAAATGCGCCATCAAACCAGAGCCACGAGTTAGGGTTAGAAACTCACCTTGGAATCCAATCAAACCACGAGCAGGAATGCGGTATTCTAAACGCGTGCGACCCTTACCATCAGATGCCATATCACTTAGTTCACCTTTGCGACGACCAAGTTCTTCCATTACTGCACCTTGATGTTCGTCTTCAAGATCAATAGTTAATGCTTCATAAGGTTCACATTTAACACCATCAATCATTTTCATAACCACGTGAGGTTTAGCTACTGCCAATTCAAATCCTTCACGACGCATGTTTTCGATTAAAATCGTTAAATGTAATTCACCGCGCCCAGATAATAGGAATACATCTGCATTTTCAGTATCTTCAACACGTAATGCTACGTTAGTTAATAATTCTTTAGTTAAGCGGTCACGAATCTGGCGACTAGTTACAAATTTACCTTCAGTACCTGCTAGTGGCGAAGTATTTACTTGTAAATTCATGCTTAAAGTAGGTTCATCAATTACCAACATTGGTAATGGTTCAGGATTGGCAACGTCACAGACCGTTACTCCGATATTTAATTCACTAATTCCGTTAATTAATACGATATCACCAGCAGAAGCTTCATCAACCAATGCTTTATCTAATCCATGGAAAACTTGAATTTGATTGATTTTAGCAGTTTTGCGCTCGCCATCCGGACCAGTTGCAACTATTACTTGTTGTCCAGCCTTGATTTTACCTTGACGAATACGTCCGATACCAATACGACCAACAAAAGTGCTATAGTCTAGAGCAGAAATTTGTAATTGTAATGAACCATCGATATCATCTTCAGGTGCTTTAACATGAGACAAAATAGTCTCAAAAATTGCTTCCATATTATCTGGACGAGCTTCTGAATCAAGGCTTGCAAAGCCATTTAAAGCCGAAGCATAAACCACTGGGAAATCAAGCTGTTCTTCGGTTGCACCAAGCTTATCAAATAAATCAAAAGTTTGATCAACAACCCATTCAGGACGTGCACCATCACGGTCAATTTTATTTACGACAACGATTGGTTTTAATCCCAGAGCTAACGCTTTACGCGTTACAAAGCGTGTTTGTGGCATTGGTCCTTCAACCGCATCAACTAATAATAACACACCATCAACCATTCCCAATACCCGTTCAACTTCTCCACCGAAATCGGCATGTCCAGGAGTATCTACGATATTAACTTTAGTACCTTTGTACTCTAATGATGCATTTTTAGCGAAAATCGTAATTCCGCGTTCTTTTTCAATGTCATTGCTGTCCATTACGCGTTCTGCGATGTGTTGATGTGCGGAGAATGTCCCTGCTTGATGTAATAATTTGTCAACCAAAGTAGTTTTACCATGATCCACGTGAGCTATAATTGCAATATTGCGTAGGTTTTTTGCCATTGAGTTTCTCTATAAAAGTTTACCGCAAGCTGCGGTATTAATAATCAAATAGCGGGTATTATAGCATATATTAGTATCTAATGAACTATGAGTTCAATCACGATTTGTAATAAACTAGTAATTTGATAGATTATCCGTTTTGGAACATATAGGATAAAATAAATAATATTTCATTTGCTGGATACTTTTTGAATGAGCTAGCCCTGGACTATGCTCGATAGTCTAAGCAATTACGTTTTAGTTATGATAGAATCATTGGTTAAACCTTTTGGTAGCCAATAAAATCTATGCAGAAATTACTTTTTTTAGCACTTTGCGCGGTGGTTGCACTCTTCCAGTACGAATTATGGTTTGGTCGTGGTGGGATTTATGATAGCAATCGATTAAAAAATACGATTACGCAACAAGTTAAAATTAATCAGGAGTTGCAAAATAGAAATGATGAAGTAATTGATCACCTGCAAGAGCTAAAAGGTTCTCCTGAATTAATGGAAGCACGTGCCAGAGCTGAGCTTAATTTAGTCAAACCGAATGAAACACTGGTGTTATTACCAAATCAAAATGAATCTTTAGCGAAATAGGGTGACTTGTGTACGCACTTGAAATTAATAATGTTAGTAAAGTTTATGATAACAAATTTACTGCCTTGGATGATGTGAGTTTTAAATTAACTAGCGGAGACTTTGTCGGATTACTAGGGGTGAATGGTGCTGGTAAAACAACCTTAATTTCGGCAATTTCTGGCATTAGTAGCTATCATGGTCAGATTAAAGTTATGGGTATTGATCTTAAAAAAAACTTAGTGGCAGCTAAAAAAAATATGGGTATAGTGCCACAGGAAATTGCTTTTGATCCGTTTACGACAGTTTACCAAACTTTAAAATTACAATCAGGCTTGTATGGAGTTAAAAATAATAAATCTTGGCTTGATGAAGTGATTGTATGGATGCACTTGGAAGATAAAATTGATGCTAATACCCGAAGCTTATCTGGTGGAATGAAGCGTAGACTGATGGTAGCGCAAGCATTGGTTCATAAGCCACCACTAATTATCCTCGATGAGCCAACGGCTGGGGTTGATGTTGAAATTCGTAAAAATCTTTGGGATTTTATTGCTGGGCTGCATCAGCAGGGGCACACGATTTTACTGACTACCCATTATTTGGAAGAAGTTGAAAAATTCTGTAACCACATTGTGATGATTGATAAAGGCAAGGTTATTGCGCGCAGTTCAAAAGAGGAGCTAAATCTTAAAGCTAATGGTATGCCAACAATATTTGAAGTCGAAACTAAAGATGGATTATTTCTTGATGAGTTACGGAGTTTGCTTATTTCTACAGAAAACAATAAATACACTTTACGTCTTGCCAATAACGATCAGATGATGCTTGTATTAAATCAACTTATGGCAGGTGGTATAAAAATTGAAAATATGAATATCAGTAAGCCAAAACTAGAAGATATTTTCCTTAATTACTTGGGACACTGATTATGCCATTTATTGCGTTAATAAAAAAAGAAATATTTCGTTTTAGTTCGATCTGGGTACAAACAATTCTAGGTCCATTGGCAACAGCATTGCTTTATCAATTAATTTTTGGACATCAGTTGTCAAGTGTCAGTACCGGAGTTGCGCATATTAACTATGCTACTTTTTTGATTCCCGGCTTAGTAATTATGCAGGTGTTATTAAATTCATTTGGCAATAGTTCAAGTAGTTTGATTCAATCAAAGTATACTGGAAACATTATATTTATTTTGATGGCTCCGATTTCTAGCCGGAGTATATACTCTGCCTATCTGCTTTCAAGTATTATCAGAGGTCTTGTTGTTGGAGCTGCAGTATATCTGGGAATAGTTTGGTTTGGCGCTTTTGAATTACAGCATCTTTGGGCTGTACTTTATTTTGCCTTTATGGGGGCAGCTATAACAGCTGGTCTGGGCATGATCGCTGGTATTGTTTGTGAGAAGTTTGATCAATTAGCAGGGTTTCAATCATTTGTTATGGTTCCGCTGATATACTTATCAGGGATTTTTTTTAATATTCAACATTTTAGTCCATTCTGGAAAAAACTGGCAATGTTAGACCCTTTTTTATATATTGTTGATGGGTTTCGTTATGGGTTTATTGGTGCTGCCAACTTTGATATTATGTATGGTGCGCTGTTTGTGCTGATATTTGCGATTATTGCCAATGGAATTGGGTTTGGTTTATTAAAACGGGGTATTAAATTTTAAACATTAGGAAAATTTATGTTAGAAGATGTAATTTATCAGGCAATTGCTGAGCATTTGCCATGTCAGTTTTTAGATGTTAGTGGTGATGGACGCCATTTTGAAGCAATAGTAGTGAGTGATAGCTTTCAGAATCAAAACCGTTTGGCTCGCCATCGTTTAATTTATGATGCTCTGGGCGATCGAATGAAAGAAGAGGTTCATGCCTTATCAATGAAGTTATACACCCCTGAAGAGTGGAGTAACTTAAATGGATAAATTAGTTGTAAATCATTCGATGAATCTAAAAGGGGATATTCGGGTCTCAGGTGCAAAAAATGCCGCATTACCAATTGTTTGTGCAAGCCTATTAACTGCGGATAACCTTAAACTTACCAATGTCCCACAATTAAAAGATATTTTTACACTGGAAAAATTGCTAGGCGGTATGGGTGTTAAGATTAACTTTAGTGGTGATGTGATGCAGTTCGATGCATCAAATGTAACAAGTTTAATTGCTCCTTATGATTTAGTTAAAACTATGCGTGCTTCGGTATTGGTTTTAGGTCCATTGCTGGCGCGTTTTGGCTATGCAGAAGTTAGCTTACCTGGTGGATGTGCAATTGGTGCGCGCCCTGTAGACCAGCATATCAAAGGCTTAGAAGCTATGGGTGCTGAAATCGTGATTGAGCATGGTTATATCAAAGCCAAAGCAGCGCGTTTAAAAGGTGCGCGGATTATTATGGATATGGTAACCGTAACTGGAACTGAAAATTTACTAATGGCAGCAGTTTTAGCTGACGGGATTACAACATTAGAAAATTCTGCACGTGAACCTGAGGTAACTGATTTAGCCCATTGTCTAATCAAGATGGGCGCTAAAATTGATGGAGTTGGCACTGATAGACTTGTGGTTACAGGCGTGGATAAACTTCATGGAGCAGAGCATGCAATTGTTGCAGATAGGATTGAAGCTGGTACTTTTGCGGTTGCTGCTGCGCTAACTCAGGGGGATTTGACTCTAACTAAAGCGCGCCCTGAAACTATGGGGGCGATTATTGAGAAATTAATTAAAGCGGGAGCTGCTGTTACAGAAGGAAATGATTTTCTTCGCGTGGTGATGAATAAGCGCCCGCAAGCGGTTGAGATTAAAACGTTGCCTTATCCAGCGTTTCCAACTGATATGCAGGCTCAATTTATGACGCTAAATTGCGTGGCAGAAGGTAGTGCCCGCCTAGTTGAAACAATTTTTGAAAATCGCTATATGCATGTTCCTGAGTTGTGTCGGATGGGTGCAAAAATCGATGTTGATGGAAATACCGCATTTGTTCACGGCGTTGAGACGCTCTATGGTGCAGAGGTAATGGCAACCGATCTACGTGCTTCAGCATCACTGGTGCTTGCTGGGATGTATGCACAAGGAGAGACTGTTGTTGATCGGATTTATCATCTGGATCGTGGCTATGAGCATATCGAAGATAAATTAAATAATGTTGGTGCTAATATTGTTCGGGTAAAGGGGTAGTATATGCTAATCAAACGTGTTGCGTTGATTGTATTGAGTGGTGCTTTAATTGTTTCATGCGCTAAAAAATCTGAACCAGTAGCTGATACTCGTTATGTCAAAGTATTTGTTGCTGGAAATAGTGTTGCGCAGACCAGAAGCACTTTCCATGGAGTTATTCATGCCGAATTTGAACCTAATCTATCATTTCGGGTTGGTGGTAAAATTATTAAACGTAATGTTGATATTGGTCAGCAAGTTATTAGTGGACAAATATTGGCAAGTTTAGATCCGACTGATTATAAATTATCTGCGGATTCAGCTAATGCACAACTAGCTTCGGCTAAATCTAATTATGTGACGCAGAAAGCAAATTTGGAGCGTTATAAGCAATTGCTAGCACAAAACTTTGTTTCACAAGCACAGTATGATACTCAGAAAGCTCAGTTTGATAGTGCTAAAGCTCAATATGAGCAAGCCGAAAATCAATTGTCAAATAATGAGAATCAGGTTAAGTATACCACTCTAAAAGCGCCTTCAGATGGAGTAATAACTTTAACTAATATGGATGCAGGGCAGGTTGTAACGGCCGGGCAAACCGTGGCTACGATGGGAGTATCTGGTAATAAAGAAGTAGAAGTAGAGTTACCTGAGGCACAAATTAATAACTATAAAGCTGGCATGCCTGCAGATATTAAAATCTGGGCGACTAATAAAGATTACAAAGGTAAAATTAGAATTATTAATCAGGCTAGTGATCAACAAACCCGTACATTTACTACACGGATAGTGATCACTAACCCATCAGATGATATTAAATATGGTATGGCGGCAGATGCTACGGTTGAACCGCTAAATGCGACCAATGGAATGGAAATGCCTTTGAGTTGTCTGTATGCCAAAGATGGTAAATCCTATGTCTGGGTTATGGATAATAATTCACTAGCTAAATTAGTTCCTGTTGAATTAATCGGAACGGATGGCACATCAATGAAGGTACGCGCAACAGGAATTAAAAATGGAGATAAAGTCGTTTCAGCTGGAACAAACTTTATTTATGCTGGTCAAAAGCTTGCCGTTTATACTAACTAAGCTTGCATAAAGCACTTATTTGTGTGATAATAACGTTCTTATTCGGAGTATTGCTAGGTTGTAAAAATAAATTTATTACTTGGCACTACTTATCATTAACCTTATTTAAGGAATATTAATATGGCTATTACTGTAGCTCAAAAAGCTGAAATCGTTGCTAAGTTTCAACGTGTTGCTGGTGATACTGGTTCTTCTGAAGTTCAAGTTGCATTGTTAACTGCACGTATCAATGACTTAACTGGTCATTTTAAAACTCATGCTAAAGATCATCATTCACGCCGTGGATTATTAAAATTAGTTTCACAACGTCGTCGTTTATTAGACTATCTAAAACGTACTGACTTTAGTAAATATTCAGGTTTGATTAAAGAATTAGGCTTACGCAAATAAGCAAAAGGTGGTAGAATATACCACCTTTTTATTTAACTATGGGTATTACTCTTAAATTAGAATCATTAAGAAGCTATCTAATCAGTTTAATTAGTGAGTTGATTCGATAGCTTCTTTAAGAGCTTAACCCAAATTTTTAAGGATTTATAAGTGT
Organism: Burkholderiales bacterium; assembly: GCA_019748155.1. Taxonomy (GTDB): domain Bacteria; phylum Pseudomonadota; class Gammaproteobacteria; order Burkholderiales; family UBA11063; genus Aquella. The sequence goes on from JAIEPY010000074.1 coordinate 8,838, forward strand.
TTAATAAAGTAACAAAAACTTTTCAATATGGTAAACATAATGTTAGTTTAGAAACTGGTGTAATGGCGCGTCAGGCAACAGCCAGTGTTTTAGTAACGATTGATGAAACTGTTGTATTGGTAACCGTTGTTGCAGCTAAAGAAGCCAAAGCTGGACAAGATTTCTTCCCGTTGACAGTTGATTATTTTGAACGTGCCTATGCGGTAGGTAGAATTCCAGGTGGATTTTTAAAACGTGATGGTCGTCCTGCAGATCACGAAACATTAATTGCGCGTTTGATTGATCGCCCGATTCGTCCATTATTCCCTGAAGGTTTTTATAATGAAATTCAGGTTGTGGCTCAGGTATTGTCATTGAACCCTGAAGTTAGCTCGGATATTGCTGCAATTATTGGTGCTTCAGCTGCGCTATCATTATCTGGTTTGCCATTTAATGGTCCGATTGGTGCTGCACGGGTTGGTTATGTTGATGGTCAATTTGTTCTAAATCCTGGTAAGGCTGAATTGGAAAATTCTGCTTTGGACTTAGTAGTTGCTGGAACTAAACAAGCGGTATTAATGGTTGAATCGGAAGCTAAAGAATTACCTGAAGATGTAATGCTAGCTGGCGTGATGTTTGGTCATGAAAGTTTACAGGTTGTAGTTAATGCGATCAATGAATTTGTGCGTGAAGTTAATCCTGCAATTTGGGAATATACGCCGCCAGTTAGAGATGAAGCATTGGTAGCGCAAATTAAAGAAATTGCTTACAATGATCTAGTTGAAGCATATAATATTCGCCAAAAGCAAGCGCGTTACGCTAAGGCTAATGAAGCCAAAGCTAAAACTTTGGCTCAGTTAATTACTGATGAAAATAAAGGTTTAACCAATACGATTAATAATCATTTATTTGATATTGAATCTAAAATTGTGCGCGATAAAATTTTGAATGGTGAACCACGTATTGATGGTCGTGATACCCGCACAGTACGTCCAATTGATATTCAAATCGGCGTATTGCCACGTACCCATGGTTCTGCATTATTTACTCGTGGTGAAACTCAAGCTCTAGGTGTAGCTACTCTTGGTAGTACTAAGATGGATGAGCAATTGATTGATGCTATTTCTGGTAGCTATAGTGATCGTTTCATGCTGCAATATAATTTCCCTCCATTCTCAACTGGTGAATGTGGTCGGATGGGCGCGCCTAAACGTCGTGAAATTGGTCATGGTAATTTGGCAAAACGTGCATTACGTGCGGTATTACCTGATGCTGAATCCTTCCCATACAGTTTGCGTGTGGTATCTGAAGTATTAGAATCAAATGGTTCTTCTTCAATGGCAACAGTTTGTGCCGGATGCTTATCACTAATGGAAGCTGGTGTGCCGATTAAAGATCACGTCGCTGGTGTAGCAATGGGCTTAATTTTAGATGGTAATAAATTTGCTATTCTAACTGATATCTTAGGTGATGAAGATCATTTAGGAGATATGGATTTTAAAGTAGCAGGTACTGAAAAAGGTGTTACTGCACTACAAATGGATATCAAAATTGAAGGTATTTCTAAACCTATCATGCAAGTAGCTTTACAACAAGCACGTGAAGGTCGGATGCATATTCTAGGTTTAATGAAAAATGCATTACCGTATCCTAAATTATTATCTGATTTAGTACCACGCATGTATACTATGAAAATCAATCCTGAAAAAATCAAGGACGTGATTGGTAAAGGTGGTTCAGTAATCAAAGGAATTATTGCTGATACTGGAGCTAGCATTGATATTACCGATGAAGGAGTGGTAACTATTGCATCGAGCTTACGTGAAAATGCAGACCGTGCCCGTTCTATGATTGAAGGTATTGTTGCTGAAGCCGTCCTCGGTGAAATCTATGATGGTAAAGTAACTCGTTTGCTAGACCGTAATATGGGTGCTATGGTATCAATCATGGGCGGACGTGAAGGTTTTGTCCATGTATCACAAATTGCTAATGAACGTGTTAATAATGTTAGTGATTACCTAAAAGAAGGTCAGGAAGTTAAAGTTAAAGTTACTGAGTTTGATGATCGCGGTAGAATGCGTTTATCAATCAGAGCAGCTTTACCAGCTCCGGTTGCAGCTCCTGAAGCTGAACCAGTTCAACAAGAACTGCCTGTGAGTGAAAATCCCGCAAATTAAATAAAGAAAGTCACACTTAATATGTGGCTTTCTTATTGCGCTGCATATATCTTTTATTTATTATTTCAGTTATAATACGTTAGTTGTGTAATTTATTAAGAGAGTGTTGATGAAAGTATTAATTTTAGGTGGTGGAGTAATTGGAGTTACAACGGCATGGTATTTAGCTGAAGCTGGTTGTGAGGTAACTGTAATTGACCGTCAGGACGAAACAGCACTAGAAGCAAGTTTTGGTAACTGCGGGCAAATTTCACCAGGTTATGCGACTCCATGGGCGGCACCGGGGATACCAATTAAAGGTTTTAAATGGATGTTTCAAGAGGATGGACCGCTAAAAATTACGCCAGATGGTAGCTTATTTCAATTAAATTGGGTTAGAAAAATGTTAGCCAATTGTAATTATCAGAGTTACGCTATCAATAAAGAGCGGATGTTACGTCTGGCTGAATATAGCCGTGATCAGTTTGTTAAACTACGCGAGCAAATAAATATCAAATATGATGATAGACAGGGCGGTACATTGCAATTATTTCGTACTCAGCAGCAATTAGACAGTATGGCAAAAGATATTAAGGTATTGGAAGAGTGTGGTGTACCATACCGCGCTTTAGATCCGGATGGCTGTGCCGAAGTAGAACCTGCACTGGCTAAGACTAAACATCACCTAAGTGGTGGACTGCAGTTACCGAATGATGAAACTGGTGATTGTAATATTTTTACCCAAAATTTAACTAAACATTGTGAAGCTTTAGGTGTTAAGTTTGTCCTAGGCAAAACGATCACTAAAATTGAGCGACAAAATAAGCAGATTAAAGCGGTATGGAGTGGTGCTGAGGAATATACAGCAGATCATTATGTGATGGCATTAGGTTGTTTTTCACGCCAATTTATGTTACATCTTGGTATTGATATCCCTGTGTATCCGGTAAAGGGTTATTCTATGACGATTCCGATTACCAATCCAGATGGCGCGCCAGTATCTACTATTTTAGATGAAAGTTATAAAGTTGCGATTACACGCTTTGACAATCGAATTCGAGTAGGTGGTATGGCTGAATTATCTGGTTATAACTTAAAACTAAATCCTAAACGTCGCCAAACTTTAGAAAAAGTAGTTAATGATTTATTTCCAGATGGCGGAGATCTGCCAAAAGCATCTTTTTGGACTGGCTTACGTCCGATGACACCAGATAGCACCCCAATTATTGGTGCTACAACGATTAGCAATCTATCACTAAATACCGGGCATGGAACTTTAGGTTGGACGATGTGTTTGGGTTCGGCGAAGGTTTTAGCTACTAAGATTTTAGGTAAACAGCCAGAAATTTCAATTGAAGGTTTGAGTTTAGCGCGTTACGGCTGAATTAAATAGAGTTATAAAATTTTGATTAACCTTACTAATTATTTCAGTGAGGTTTATTTTTTTATTCTCAGCTAATTGTTTTGCGTAGAGTATACAATCTCCTGAGCTAGAAAACTCCTTAGCGCCATAAGGCATATAGGGGGCATCGCTTTCAATCAACAGTTGCTCCAATGGAATCTTTTCAATTGATTTGCTCAGTTGACTGCTTTCATTGAGAATGATGCTTCCAATTCCAAGCAACATATTTTTCTTAGCTAACTGTTTTGCAGTTTCACTATTCGCATTATAAGCATGAACCATGCCGCGTAAAGAGGTAAACTTAGACAATATAGCAAGCAATTCATTATATGCTCGCACGCAATGAATTACTACGGGTAAATTGTATTTCTGGGCTAATTGGAGGTGAATATGAAATATCTCTTGCTGTAAGTCAAACTCTGGTTTTAATTTCTCTAAACCAGTTTCACCAATGAAATCTGGTTGATATTTTAAAATAGCAGTTTCTAACTTTTCTGTGATTAAGTCTAATGTTAAGTTAGATTGAATATACCATGGGTGAACACCAATACCAATCTTAGCCAGTGGATTATTCTGTCGATATCGGGCAAGTTTCAAACCATCGTTGAGTTCTGTTGCTGCAACTGCAAGAATCCGTGGTTTTGTTGATTTATCCTTTAAACTTTCGAGATGACAATGTGCATCATAAACATACATATCATCAATGAGTTTGCTCATTATTACTCTACACTCACAACTTCAAGATGTTCCATTGGATGGTTGAGAAATAACTCACCAATTGCCTGGAATTTGACTGGAATATCGGTGACATAAAATTTATATACGCCTTCTGTTAGATGCGGGTTTAGGCTATTATTTTGAGTTAGTTTTGCGATGAGTTCTTCACAAGCGGTAATTGCTGGATCAATAATTGTAACTTTATCACCCATGATTTTGGCAATAGTTTTACTGATTAAAGGATAATGGGTGCAACCTAGTACTAAACTGTCAATCCGTTGCTGATCAACCATATCTTGCAAGTATTCACGGGCAATTAATTCCAATGCCGGATGCTCAATAAACCCTTCTTCAACCAATGGGACAAATAGTGGGCAAGCTTTGGCATAGACTTCTGCTTGTGGATTGATGTGATGAATTGCGCGAGGATAGGCATTGCTATTGATTGTTGCTCGAGTGGCAATTACGCCAATTTTATTGGAAATAGCACAGCTGGCTTTAGTCCCCGCTGAGATAACGTCAATCACCGGAATATTACCCGCTAGTTGTAAGACGGTCTCTTTAGCGACCGCTGAGATGGTATTACAGGCGATAATAATTGCTTTGACTTCTTGTTTAAGTAAGAAGCGCACGGTTTGTTCGGTAAATTTTTTGATAGTGGAATCTGATTTGCCACCATAGGGAATCCGCGCGATATCGCCAAAATAGATAATATCCTCATGAGGTAATTTTTGCATAATGCTTTTAACTACACTCAACCCACCAATTCCCGAATCAAAAACACCAATCGGGTTACTGCTATAAATCATTTTTTATTGTCCTAATTTGCGCTGAATTTGTTTAAAAATCCCATGCAGCAAATCAGCTTCTTCGCGCTCAAGATCAGCTTTATGCAAGATTTTTTGCAAACGGCGCATAATCCGCTCGGGATTCTTTTTTGTATAATATTCGGTTTGTTGCATGATTTTATCTAAACTCGCCAGTAAATACTGACTATCGCCATGATTGGCTTTCTGGACTGGATTAATTAAATGGGTCAAATCAGGGTTATAATTACTATAGATCTCATAGCACATGATTTGTACCGCTTGTGCCAGATTCAGTGAGAAATATTCCGGATTACCGGGAATAGTCACTAAGCGATTGCAGCGCTCTTGCTGCTCAATGGTTAGCCCATGCTGCTCATTACCAAAAACAATGCTAACCTGAGCATCATTAGCAATAGCACTCATGATTTCTGGGATAACTGCTTTAGGCGTAATTAGACGATCGCTAAATTCACGCTTACGCCCAGTCATAGCAATAACTAATTCCGAAGAAGCAATTACTTCGTCCAGACTCACAACAATCCGTGCATTTTCAACAACATCCCGCGCATTGCAGGAGAGGGCCAGTGAATGATCATCCGGTTGGGTAATTGGGTCAACTAAAATAAGTTTATGTAAGCCCATCGTTTTCATTGCGCGGGCAGCTGAACCAATATTTCCCGGATGCGAAGTATTACAGAGGATAATTTGAATATTATTTAATGATTTCATTTGATTACTTATTCAAACGGGTTTTATATGAACGTAAACTAGTTATGCTTTCCAAGATTACGCCGGAGATAATAATTATCGGCAAAAACAAGCTATTGAATGAGCTTGCCTCAATTGGCATCAGCATCAGAACAAAAGCAAATAATCCGGGCAATGCCCAGAGATTAATCCAGATGAAACGATCCAAAGTTTGATAAGGGTTTGATTTGTCCGTCGGATTAAACATACTAAAAGTCAAATACCGCGCACAGCCAAAAGCCAAAGGCAGCAAACACAAGGGTAAAGCATTGAGAAAAAAGCTCTTATTTGCCAAAACCGTTACCCATTCGAGCTTAACCATTATAAGATAACTAAGTCCTAGGTACAGCGGATGTGCCAGAGCAATTCCCAAAAAGCCAAAAATACGTGCCCAAACATTTAATGCCGGATAACTAGTAACTGTGCTCATTTTTTTATACGAATAACTGATTATTAATCAAAATTGTTTCAACCCGATCCGGACCAGTTGAAATAATGTCAATTGGAGTTTCAATGATGTCTTCGATTCGTTTTAGGTATTTTTTAGCGTTTTCAGGTAATTCGTCGTAATTTTTTAGACCTGCAGTTGATTCACTCCAGCCTGGCATAGTTTCATAAATTGGTTCGCAATTAACTACTAAATCCGAGCCAAAAGGTAGAATATCATATTCTTTGCCATCACGGATATAACCTACACAAATTTTAATTTCTTCCATACCATCCATAACATCCAGTTTAGTAACACAAATTCCTGAGACACCATTGATTTGTACCGCACGTTTAAGCGCTGCCGCATCAAACCAGCCACAACGACGAGCACGACCAGTTACTGAACCAAATTCATTTCCGCGACTTGCCAGACCTTGACCAATTTCGTCAGTTAATTCTGTTGGAAACGGACCAGAGCCAACACGGGTTGTATAGGCTTTGGCAATTCCTAGTACATAATTAATCATCCGTGGACTAATCCCTGCACCAGTAGATGCGCCACCAGCTACACAGTTTGATGACGTTACAAACGGATATGTTCCGAAATCTACATCAAGCAAAGTACCTTGTGCACCTTCAAAAATTACTTTTTTACCTTCTTTATTAAGATTGAATAATTTACGCGATACATCAGATACCATTGGTTTGATTTCTTCAGCATAGGCAGATACTTCGGCGTAAACAGTAGCGAAATCAAGGGTTGCTACTTTATAATAGTGTTCAAGTTGGAAATTATAATAATCTAAATTTTCTGCTAATTTAGCTTTAAATACTTCATCATTAAATAAATCTTGTACCCGAATTGCGCGACGGGCAACTTTATCTTCATAGCAAGGACCGATACCGCGTCCGGTAGTACCAATTTTATTTTCACCTTTTTTTAATTCACGCGCTTGGTCGATTGCAATGTGATAAGGCATAATTAATGGGCAAGCTTCAGAAATTTTTAGACGGTTACGTACTTCAACGCCGATTGATTCTAATTCTTTGATTTCTTTAACTAAAGCTTCTGGTGAAACGACCACCCCATTACCAATAAAGCATTGTACCCCAGCATGCATCATCCCTGATGGAAGTAAACGTAGCACCGTTTTTTTACCATTGATAACCAAGGTATGCCCAGCATTATGACCGCCTTGGAAACGTACGACACCAGCGGCTTTCTCAGTCAGCCAATCAACGATTTTACCTTTACCCTCATCGCCCCATTGCGTGCCAATGATTACAATGTTATTATTGCTTTGCATAGATGAACTTCCTTTTGAATGATTTTTTAGCCCCTGATTTTAACACCATCTGAATCTGGCTGTCATCAACTCTTTTTTTTAATCATTACTTAGGTCAGGGCGTATCATGTTACAATCGTGATAATGAACGGCTACTAACATGCTAATTTAAGATTCTTTTGGTCGTTATCAAATATATTGAATCCGTAAAATATATCACTATTTACTTGAGTAAAGATGTATAATTTACCAGCGCTATTAATCATCATCAATTAGAGATTATAAACATGGAAATTAAAGAATATCTGGATAATGTAATTATTGCAAATTTTAAATTGTTAATTGATAAGAATTTTCATTCCTCAATCATAAATCTAGATCATGAAATAATAGCTTGCACCAATTTATCAGCCAGAGAATTTGGCTTTAAAGATTGTGAAGAGTTAGTTAAGTATAGACTAACTGCAAAAGATTACAATAATCAAGAAGTTGCTAGGCATCTTTTTAAAGGTGCTTACAATAATATGAATGCTGAACAAATCCATCAATATGCTTATAAATTATATTTGCTACAAGAGTATATTTTTGAGACTGGCAATGTTGTAAGTTTTATTGATATGCTACCATATAATAATCAGTTTAAGACTTATTTAGTAGTAATTATACCTATATATCATAATGGGCAAGAAATTGTGGCGTTACAATCGTTTAGTAATGAAACTCGTATTTTTCATTTTCAGGATTATGTACCTTATCAGGATGAAGTTGTAGATCTAAGTAATAAAGTTTTTACTTGTGATAAAGCTTTGTCGGAAAAAGAACATGGGCTAATGTTTTTATTGTCACATGGACTCACTCAGGAGCAGTGTGCTAATGTTTTGGGCAATAGTAGGAGTACTGTAGCAACAATGATTCATAATTTATGTATTAAATTCGGAGTATTTGGTTCAAATTCAAAGGCTTTACAACAAATAGCATTTCAAAATGGATTTCATAAGACAATTCCGCATTCTTTATGGAAACCATGTGTAATAATCACTGATATGGATGCAGTTAGTTATATTAATAAAAAAATTTCCAAGAAATGAATCAGTTGTTAATAAAAATATCTTTACGTTTAGCCTATATTTTTCGTCTTTGAATCTTGGACTTTGTCGGATTTCAAAAAAGACTTTTCATGTGGTTCTAGCTACACCGCGTTGTCTTTTTTATCAATCTTTTGCGTCCAAAAATCAAATACTATGAGTACATATAAATCAATGTTAATGATTTCAGATAAATATTCCTTAAATAATGTGTTATTTACCAGTCTGTTTGTGTATAATCACGGGGAAATATTGCAGCGCACTATGCTGCTTTTAAATAAGCTATACTAGATAATCAGTTATGGGTGATTTAATGGCAAACTTTCGTATCTTTGTAGAGAAAAAACCGCAATTTAATATTGAAGCAATGCATTTGCTTGAATCTTTCAATAAAAATTTACATCTTAATCTAACTAAGCTTCGGGTAATAAATGTCTATGATATTTTTAATATTGATGCAAATGAGCTAAAGCGCGCAGAAAATATTGTATTTGCAGAAGTCCCTTTGGATGATTTATCCTATAAACTGAATCTGGATTCGGTACGCTATTTTGCGGTTGAGCCCTTGCCCGGACAGTATGATCAACGCGCTGACTCCGCTCTGCAAGCCCTCAACCTCCTCTCCATCAACAATCCCAAACTCACTCTCACTACTGGCAAAATAATAATTCTTGACGCTGAATTAAATGATGACAGTTTTAATTCAATTAAACATTTTTATATTAATCCATTAGAAACACAAGAAAAAGACTTAAGTCAGTTAACAAACTATGAGCAAGCACCAGATATTACGCCAGTGCTAATTTATGATGGATTTATTGAGTTTAACGCGCAACAATTAGCTGCGTTTAGACGTGAACACAGTTTAGCTATGACGGATAATGACTTACTCTGTATTCAGGATTATTTTGCTAAAACTGAACAGCGTAACCCAAGTGAAACAGAAATCAAGGTTTTGGATACCTATTGGTCAGATCACTGTCGCCATACCACGTTTGAAACGCATCTGGAGAAGATTGAATTTGCCGAGGGTAAATACCAGCAAATTTTCCAAGCTGTGTTTGAGAATTATCTGACAAGTCGTAAGCAAGTACACGCTAGTAAACTGGATAAAAAACCAGTTACGATGATGGACTTAGCCACAATTTGTGGCAAGCAATTACGTGCCGATGGCAAGCTTGCTGATGTTGAAATTTCGGATGAGATTAACGCTTGCTCATTATTTGTTGATGTTCAGATTGATGGCAAAACAGAAACCTGGTCGCTACAATTTAAAAACGAAACGCATAATCACCCAACTGAAATTGAACCGTTTGGTGGTGCTTCAACTTGCGTTGGTGGAGTAATTCGTGATCCATTGTCAGGGCGTTCTTATGTCTATCAAGCAATGCGCGTTAGTGGTGCAGCTAATCCACTGGAAGCAATTGAAGATACATTAGCTGGTAAGTTACCACAAAGTATTATTACGACTAAGGCAGCACATGGTTTTTCGAGCTATGGTAATCAAATTGGTTTGGCAACAACTCATGTAAAAGAAATCTATCATCCGGGCTACAAAGCCAAACGAATGGAAGTGGGAATGGTAGTTGCGGCTGCGCCATATGCGAATATTCGCCGTGAACAACCTGCTGCTGGTGATATGATCATTTTATTAGGTGGTGCTACTGGGCGTGATGGTTGTGGTGGTGCTACTGGTTCCTCTAAAGAACACGATATTAATTCTGCCGCGCAATGTAGCGCCGAAGTGCAAAAAGGTAATCCAATTGTTGAGCGTAAGATTCAGCGTTTGTTTCGCAATCCCGAAGTAACCCAGCTAATCAAGAAATGTAATGATTTTGGTGCGGGCGGCGTATCGGTGGCAATTGGTGAACTTGCCGATGGACTGGAGATTAATCTGGATTTAGTGCCAACCAAATACAATGGCTTGAGCGGAACTGAGCTCGCAATCTCTGAATCACAGGAACGTATGGCTGTAGTGGTTGCTGCGAATGATGTAGCTAAATTTATCAGCTTATCCGCGAATGAAAATCTAACCGCCGTAGTGGTAGCAAGCGTAACTAGCAATGCACGGGTAACTATGCAGTGGCAGGGCAAAACCATCGTGAGTTTATCGCGTGAATTTTTAAATACTAATGGTGCGGCTTCTAAGGCTCAGGTTCGTGTCGCAGATACTCAGGCACAAGTTAAATTTAGCCAACGCAAGCTTAGTGGTAATTTTTTACATGATTATACAAGTTTAGTACAAGAACTAAATATTTGCTCACAACAAGGTTTGAGCGATATGTTTGATGCTACTATTGGAGCCTCAACGATCTTGATGCCGTTTGGTGGTAAGTATCAATTAACACCAGCGCAAGTTTCGGCTCAAAAGTTACCGGTTTTATCTGGTGCGAGTGATGCTGCCAGCGTAGCAAGTTTTGGCTATGATCCCGAGTTATCTAGCCAATCACCATTTCATGGTGCGGTTTATGCGGTAGTTGATTCGGTAGCTAAAATTGTTGCCAGTGGTGCTAATCATCAAAAAATCCGTTTTTCATTTCAAGAGTATTTTGAACGCCTAGGGCAAGATCCACAAAAATGGGGTAAACCATTTGCGGCATTACTCGGAGCTTATCATGCTCAACAAGGCTTTGGTTTAGCGGCAATTGGTGGTAAAGATTCAATGAGCGGGACTTTTAATGACTTAAATGTGCCGCCAACCTTGATTTCATTTGCTCTTGCACCAAGTGATGCGACACAGATTATTTCAGCAGAATTTAAAGCTGCGAATAACTATGTTTATGTCTATCTGCCGGAATACGACGATAATTTATTACCAGATTTTGCCTGCTTAAATCAGGACTATGCGCAAATAACACAATTAATTAACGCGAAGAAAATTAATGCAGCTTATAGTATTGGTTATGGTGGAATTGCCGAAGCGGTATTCTTAATGGCGGTCGGTAATAAATTAGGGGTTAAGTATAACTCTGAATTAGCGCTTGATTTATTTTGCGCTTATTATGGTGGCTTGGTGCTTGCCAGTGAAACTCCATTAGATAATCAATTCTTGCAACTAATTGCGACTACTGACGAGAGTGCCACGATTAAACGTGCTGATGCGGTGCTTCCATTGAATGAGTTAATTAAACTTTGGCAGGCTAAACTCGCGCCAGTGTTCCCGCTGACTAGTGAATTAAATGTGCCGAGCAATAAAGTTAAATTAACCTCAGTTCCACGAGCGGCTACTCAGGCTAAACATAAAATTGCTAAACCTAGCGTGATTATCCCGGTTTTCCCGGGTACTAATTGTGAGTACGATACCGAGCGTGCATTTAAAGCTGCAGGAGCTAAAACTCAGAGCATGATTTTTAATAATCTCTCACCTCAACATATTGAACAATCGATTCGACATTTAGCAGCACAGATTAAGCAATCACAAATTTTAATGTTACCCGGTGGTTTTAGTGCTGGTGATGAACCGGATGGTTCGGCTAAATTTATTGCTGCGATTTTACGTAATGCACAAATTAAAGATGCAGTTCATGATTTATTGGCGCGTGATGGTTTGATTTTGGGAATTTGTAATGGTTTTCAGGCTTTAGTGAAATCTGGTCTATTGCCATATGGTGAAATTTGTGAATTGAGTGCTGATTCGCCGACATTAACTCATAATTTGATCGGTCGCCATATTTCGCGGGTGGTTAATACCCGAATTTGTGCCAATCATTCACCATGGCTACGTTCTTTTGAATTGGATGAAATACACATAGTTGCAATGTCGCATGGTGAAGGGCGCTTTGTGCTTAATCATGAATTAGCCAAAGATTTGGCTGCCAATGGACAGATCGCTTGTCAATACGTTGATTTGGATGGTAATGCTACGCTGGATGGCTACTATAACCCAAATGGTTCTAACTATGCAATTGAAGCGATAACTTCATTGGATGGTAGAATTTTGGGTAAGATGGGACACTCTGAGCGTGCAGGTAAAGATTTATACAAAAATATCGCTAATGTGCAAAATCAAGATATTTTCACGAATGGCGTAAATTATTTTGGCTAGTTCGCGAATATTGTTGTATGCTACAAAGCAATCAGTTAAAATCTGTTCCTAGATTAACTTGTTGATATTTAATATCTTTTAAATTTTATTATAGTATTTGGGGTGTTAATGTATGAAAATAATTTTGGAAAATTTAGGCGTATTCAAATATGCTGAATATGAATTAGCGGATCTAAATATTATTTGTGGTGAAAATAATTCAGGAAAAACCTATGCAATGTATGCATTATATGGGTTTCTTGATTTTTGGCGTAAATCACAATTATTTGATTATAGGTCGTTATTTAACATTAATGATGCTGAAATTAATAAAACTATTATGGATAGCGGAATATTGGTTATACCATTGGCGGTAAGTATTGAGGCAATTAATAAATCATTATTTGATGCATGTAAAAATTTTTACTCAGGTCATCATATATCTAATGTCCTAACTGGACAGTCTCAATATTTTGCAAATACAAAATTTACTCTTCAAATAACATCAGATGATCATATTAAAATATTAGATAAATATGAAAAAAAAATGCAAGCACCTAATGGTGATCAAATTTTTCAGCTTATAAAAGTATCAGGAGTAGATGAGTTAGTAATATCTATATTGCTTGAAGATAAAGCCAAAGCAAATTTTTATAATTTACATAACTTAATAAACACGGCTATCCGAGAAATTCTCTTTGATTCAATTTTACCAGAGGTTTTTGTTGCTTGTACCGAGCGTACTGGTGCTGTAATTTTTAATGATGAATTAGATATTCAAAGAAATGCTTTACAAAACCTTAGTGATGATATTTTAAATAATCCTAATTCATTGTTTGATGCAGTGTACAAAATGAAATACCCATTGCCAGTTAGGCGAAATATTGATTTTATTCGTAAACTTAAGAATGTAATAAAAGAAGAAAGTTATTTTGCGAAAGAATATCCAGAGGTACTAAAATTTTTTGACGACGAAGTTGTTAAAGGTAAATATAAATTAGATGAAAAAAGCGGTATAGTGTCATATATACCTAGACAAAAGTCATTAGATAATAAAGTTGCTAAATTAACTCTGAATGAAGCTTCAAGTTCAGTTAGGGCACTATTAGATTTGAGCTTTTATTTGCATTATTTGGCAAAACCGGGGCAGTTATTAGTGATAGATGAGCCTGAGTTGAATTTACACCCCAAAAGCCAACGTAAAATAGCAAGATTATTAGTTATGCTGATTAAAATAGGCGTTAAAGTATTTGTTGCAACACATAGTGATTATATCATTAAAGAATTAAATACCCTTATTATGCTATCCAATCACGAAAATAAACAGTTAGCATTAGAGATTGCTGAAGAAAATGGCTATAATTTAGCGTTAGAAAAGTTAGATGTTAAACAAGTCAAGGTTTATATTTCAGAAAAAAAATCAATTATTATTCCTGACTCAGTTAAGAAAGAAAAATTACAAACCCTAACTATGGCAGAAATTGATCCATTTTATGGTATTGAAGCTAAAAGCTTTGATGATACTATCAATGAAATGAATAAACTGCAGCGTCTAATTGCTTACGGTGTGTAATATGGCAATAAATACGCTTAAATTATTATTAAACGCTAGTATAATTGAATACCATAATGATACTGGAGGTTTGACAAAATATTCTTTGCGTGAAACAGATAAAATTGCTACACTTAAAACAGTAAATCTAGTTAATGTCCCTAGTGATTCTATTTTTTTACAGCTTGATAATATAGATACGGCTACATTATTCATTGGGAAAAAATCTAATGGATTATATGAAAATACACGTTGTGATTATTTAATTATTGAGGATGATAACATCTACTTTATTGAATTAAAGTCACATGAAAATGCTCCAGTGAAGAAGAAGTCGGAGTGTATTGGTAAGTATAGTGCTTCACTAAGTCTTATTAAAAACATTGATGAAGTAACTAGAGAAGTC
>JAIEPY010000006.1 GCA_019748155.1 Burkholderiales bacterium
TAAGTCGTGCAAATGGTGCAGTAACCAAAACAATTACAAAAGATGCAATTAAGTCAATTGAATTACCTCTTCCATCCGGATTAATGCAGAAAAAGACAGTTTCATATTTAGATGAAGTATCCGCAAAAATTGAGCAGATGAAATCAGCTCAACAGCAAAAAATGCAAAACTTGCTTGATCTAAAATCATCAATCTTAGATCAAGCCTTCCACGGTAAATTATAAGGGGTCAATTAATGAATGCGTTACTCCTTGGGGCTGGAGCTTCCTTTGAATGTGGTTTACCATTGATAGATGAATTGACTGTGACATTAAAGAAAGCTCTAAATATTGGAAAGTTAAAAGAATATAAACCAGATTTTTATGATGAGTACATTGATATTATTCAAAAAATGTATCAATCAAATATGCATTATGAAAGCATGATTGGATATTTTGAAGTACTATCTAATCATTCGCATGACAATAATATCAAAGAAAAGGCTGATTCAGCAAGAGTTTATTTCATACAAGCTATTCACATGTTGTTATTGGAACAGCACGTAAAAAATCAATTATACTGTTTGCATTCTATAAATGCTTTTGCTGGACTAAAAAATTTACTTAATCTGGATGCTCCATTATGGGTATTCTCACTGAATCATGATCTAATTATGGAGATGGTATTTGCTAAATATGCTATTCCGTATAAAACTGGTTTTTGGGGTTCTAAAAGATTAAATATCAATTCTTATTCATCAAAAAATTCAATATTAGTCGAGGAGTTAACTCGAAAAAACATAGATGCAAACAATTTTGATTTTTTACGAAACGGTGAAACTGGTGTAAACCTAATAAAATTACATGGTGGGTTAGATATTTTTGCTGTAAATGATGGCAAAGATTATCTTAAGGTTGTTACGCAACAAAATAATCCATCGTCTGGTTTAAATGCAGTGAAAAAAGTATTAGATGTAGATATGCAGATAGCTGCATATGACAAGATACATGTTACAAATGAACATTGTTATTTAGATGACTCAAATGTTATTCAATTTTTACGAAATAGTTTGCTGACTGGGGCACATAAATTTACGGATCGAAATACACAAATTATTCCGCCTGAATTTTTATCTCAATTCAAACTAAATATAAATTATGCAGTTCATCTAATCTGTATAGGATATGGTTTTGGTGGTAATCATATCAACCAAGTTATAACAGAGTGGTTATCTTTAAATGGGCGCAGTTTAACGATTGTAGATCCATTTAGAAAAGAGGTTCCTAGTTGTATTGCTCATTTATCACTTCGGGTTACAATTTTAAATAAAAGAACTACTGAGTATTTTATTGATTTAAGTGATGAAGGCACTGTTTATAAAAGTGACTTGTTAAAGCAGTTTAACATTAAGAGTCAATTGAGAAATAATCTTCGGGAGAGTTTGATTAAGTAATTATTTTTTGTATATTTTAAAAAATTACGGCATAGCTTGTTGATAAGCTAAAAATTAAAAATCAAATTATAACGGTACTAACATGCTATAATCTTGTTTAATTTGCAAAAATTTTGCAAAAATTGTATTTTAAATTAGGTATTGCCATGATAATAAACTTTAGTGTGAAAAATTTTCGGTCGATAAAAAACGAAGTTATTCTTGAATTTAATGCTAGTAGTGATAAAGACCATCCAAATTTTATAACCGAAACTAAATATTGTAATATCCTGAACGCAGCCGCCGTTTATGGCTTGAATGCTTCGGGTAAATCTAATCTTGTCCGCGCTATGCAATTATTTAGTATTCTGCTTAACTCATCAGTAAGAAATGAAACGCTATTAGCACAGTTAATTGTGCCATTTGCCTTTGATAATCAATCAACAGAAATGGCATCTGAGTTTAATATTAACTTTATAAGTGAAAATGTGCGCTATGAATATGGGTTTAGCGCGGATAGACAGCAAATTTATTCAGAATGGTTATACGCTTATCCAAACAAAAAAGCTCAGTTATTATTCACTCGCGAATGGCAAAACAATAGATATGAGTATAAATTTGGTCTTAACTATAAGGGTGATAAGAAACGACTTGAAGAAATAACCAAAAATACTGCATTGTTTTTATCCGTTGCACAATCTTTTGATAAGCAGGAAACTGCTAGTATTATTAAAAATTGGTTTGCTAAATTTTTTATTGAAAATCTACATTTATCAGGTAATATTGAGATTGGTAAATCAAGAACAATTGATTTTATTCAACGCGGACTAGTTACGCATAATGAAGTGATCCAATTTCTTACCGAGTCTGATTTGAGTATTGTTCATTTTGATATCAAAGAAGATGAAACCAGTGATGAGCAGTTACCTGCTGCCTTAAAAGAGTTTTTTGTCAAAAATCAGATTAAAAAGCAGCCAATTGTCATTACCGAGCATCATGTAAATAATTCTCCTTATCAATTAACATTGAATGATGAATCTTCGGGTACTCAGCAAATGTTTAATTTTGCGGCACTAGTCGTTCTGGTTTTAAAAAATGGGGGAGTACTGGTTATTGATGAATTAAATAACTTTTTACATCCGCTATTAGTTAAACATATCGTCGGATTATTTGGTAATCTAGAAACAAATCCTCAACGTGCACAGCTAATTTTTACCACGCATGAAACATCGATTATGACAACTGATTTTTTACGCCGTGATCAAATTTGGTTTTGTGATAAGAGTAAAGAGCAGTCAACAATGTTATATTCTGCACAAGAATTTAGCCCACGCAAAACAGATAATCTGGAAAAGGCATATCTAGCAGGGCGCTATGGTGCTATTCCAATCTTTACGAATTAGTCAGCTATGGCACGAACTCCCAAACCTTCTGGCAATATTAAAAGCCGTAAGACTAACCTAAGGCAGCAGAATAAGTTGGTTTTGGTTGTCTGCGAAGATGAAAAGTCAGGATGTGACTATCTCAAACTAATGGCAAAGCATTTGCGTTTGCATACAACCTGTATTGTTGAATCCTCAGCGACTGGTTCTGCACCGATTTCAGTGGTAGAAGATGCAATAAGAAGAATCGCATTACGCAAGAAAGAGAAGCTCGAGCTTTTTGAATTGGTTTTTTGTGTCTGGGATATTGATGAACATACTTCATTAAATGATGCTCGACAACTTGCAGATGCGAATGAGTTTAAGGTAATCGAGTCTAACCCATGTTTTGAGTTTTGGTTATTATTACATTTTGCATATCATACAGCACCAATCGTTCGCAGAGCAAATAAATCTCCAGCAGATGAATGTGTGAAGCTGTTAAAGCAATATATCACTGGTTACGATAAAAGTAAGATAAAAGACTATTTTGCTGAGCTATTACCAAAATTTGAACTCGCTAAGAATAGTGCCGCTAAATTACGTATAGAGTTACAGTCAACTAGCTCAATTAATCCCGCGACCGATTTAGATCTACTAATCCAAAGCATGGAAAATAATTTCTTGGATGAGTAATGATGAAGAATAAGATAATTGAGCAAACACTAAAATATATTTAAGGTTAGTCTTATGAATAGCAAAGAATTAGTTTTATTTACCTCAACCGATGGTAATGTAACGGTTGATGTGCAGTTAAAAAACGATACCGTTTGGTTAACTCAGAAGCAAATATCTGAGCTATTTGACAAAGAGCGTTCTGTAGTTACCAAACATATTAACAACGTTTTTAAAGAGCAAGAATTAGATGAAAAAAGCAATGTGCAAAGTTTGCACATTGCAAATTCTGATAAGCCAGTTTCAGTTTATAGTTTAGATGTTATTATTTCGGTTGGTTATCGGGTAAAATCTAAACGCGGGGTAGAATTTAGAAAATGGGCAAATTCAGTTCTAAAAGATTACCTCCTCAAAGGTTACGCGCTAAATAATAATCTGCTTGATAAAACTCATCATGAATATCAAAATTTACTCGATTTACTGGGTAAAACCTTAGCCAATAATCAGCTAATCACTCCACAGGGGCAGACTATAATTAATTTGATTAATGATTATGCAACTACTTGGACATCGTTGCTGCAGTATGATGAAGATCGCTTATTAATCCCGAATAATATGCATAAAAGTAGCATTGCTTTAGCTCACAAAAATGCATTAGCCGCGATTAATGAGTTCAAGTCAAGTTTACTGGTAATAGGCGAAGCAACTGAATTGTTCGGTAATGAGCGCAATGATCAGTTACAATCTATCTTGTCCAACTTGGATCAAACTATGTTTGGTGAAGAGTTGTATCGCAGTGTTGAGGAAAAAGCTGCCAATTTATTTTACATGGTGATAAAAGATCATCCGTTTAGCGATGGTAACAAACGCATCGGCAGTTTTCTATTTTTACTCTATATTCAGTTGAATAAATTACCGCTAAAGATTGATAATATCGGGCTTACCGCTTTAGCTTTGCTTATTGCCGAGTCAGATCCGCAGCAAAAAGATCTATTGACCAGATTGATTATAAATCTTTTAGTGCCATTAAACGAGATGAATCTAATTGCTGGTGTGTAGATAATTATTATGGCATTGGATTAATATAAAATGTATTGTATATTAAACAAAACTATGTCAAAATAGCAATATGTTTAATATACAGTGCAAAAATAAAATAGACTTAGGTATAGTCTGATATTTCATAATAAGATACCGCAGAAAAATTATTAGAAGATTTCTTTAAGCATATAGATAAAGTACTAGGAGCAATTAAATGAAAACACTAAAAGTTGGTATTATGCCAGCAGAACAATTTAGACAAAGAGTGCTAGATATTGCAGCTGGTAGATATAAACCTGCACCAAATGAGCCTAAAATATGGTTTAGTTCACTTAAATCTTTAGCTGAAATACTAAACGAAAATAATACAAGATTACTTACTCTTATTGAAAAAATGAAACCAGAAAGCTTAAAAGAATTGGCAGAAATATCTGGAAGACAGCCAAGTAACCTAAGCAGAACATTAAAAACTTTTGAACGATATGGAATTGTTGAACTAAAAAAAGAGAATAAACTATTAAAACCAATAGTTAAGGCTACGAACTTCCAAATTGAATATAAATCAGCTTAAAATATAAATAAATCAAAGGAATAAATAAACTATGCAAATAGCTACCTGGAACGTAAATTCTCTAAAAGTTCGGTTACCACATGTCTTGGATTGGTTGCAAACCACAGGCTGCGATGTCTTGGGTCTCCAAGAGTTAAAAATGGATAATGCTGCCAATGCTAAACTAGTTGCTGAATTTGCCGCGATTGGTTATAACTATGTTTATAACGGGCAAAAAACCTATAACGGTGTGGCTTTAATCAGTAAACATCCCTTAGAAAATATCGTGATGGATATTCCTGAGTATGAAGATGTCCAAAAGCGGGTGATTGCTGCGACAATTAATGGCGTGCGGGTAATTTGTGCGTATATTGTCAATGGTGAAAGCCTGACTAGTGATAAATATCAGTATAAATTAGCTTGGCTCTCGCAATTACAGCGCTATGTAGCTGCAGAATTAGCGGTATATCCTGAGTTAGTTTTACTCGGGGATTATAATATTGCACCGGAAGCCCGTGATACTTATGCGCCGCAGATTTGGGAGGGACAGGTATTGTGTAGTGCGCCGGAGCGTGCCGCTTTTCAAGGCTTGATTGATTTGGGATTAACCGATAGCTTTCGTCATTTTAATCAGGAAGAGCGCCAGTTTACCTGGTGGGATTATCGTAATATGGCGTTTCGCCGTAAGCAAGGATTGCGGATTGATCATTTGCTGGCAAGTTCGGCACTGATGGCGCGGGTTAGCTCATGTGTTATTGATACAGCGCCACGCAAACTGGAGCGTCCTTCGGATCATACGCCGGTAATTATTACATTAAATTAAGTAGTTAGATAGTTTAAGAGAGGTTCTTTATGGCAAAAATAGTTGTCATTGGTAGTGCATCAATTGATTTGACGGTTATATCCGATAAACGCCCGCAAGCAGGTGAAACTGTAATTGGTCAAGAATTAGTATTATCTCCCGGAGGTAAGGGAGCCAATCAGGCAGTAGCTGCGGCAAGGCTTGGCGCTGAGGTGGCTTTTATTGGTGCGATTGGTAAAGATAGTTATGGAAACCAGATTCTCGATAATCTTAAACACAATCAGGTTGATACCAAATATGTATACCAACTTGAGAATATAACTAGTGGGACGGCTCATATAATTTTGGCTGAGGGTGATAATAGTATTGTGGTTGTACCTGCTGCTAATATGCAGTTAACTCCGGCAATGATTGATGCCGCACTGGATATTATTCGCGCAGCTGATATTATTATGGTTCAGCAGGAAATCCCGATAGTGGTGATTGAGCATGTTAGTAAAATTTGTCAGGATTTGGGCGTGAAATTACTGCTTAATCCAGCTCCAATCCGCGAGACTCCAGCCAGTGTTATTGCTGCGGCTACTTACATTACTCCGAATGAGCACGAGGCAGCAGCACTTTTCCACGGATTATCTCTAGAGGCTGCCTTAGCTAAAAACCCGCATAAACTGATAGTCACTCAGGGTAAAAATGGTGCGCTATATCACGATGGGGTTCAGCAAGTTTTGGTTGCAGGATTTAAGGTGTCAGCAATAGATACTACCGGAGCAGGAGATACTTTTAATGCTGCTTTTGCAGTTGCGATTGCCGAAGGTAAATCATTTGCTGCGAGTATCAGATTTGCCAATGCAGCCGCAGCCTTATCGGTTCAGAAACTTGGTGCGCAAGGTGGAATGCCGCAGCGTGAAGAGGTAGAAAGGATGCTAAATCATGAATAAGCATGGAATATTAAATAGCGAAATTTGCAAAGTACTTGCCGATCTGGGACATACCGATATGGTAGTGATTGCTGATTGTGGATTACCGATACCGGATGGGGTAAAAAAGATTGATCTGGCGCTAAAACTTGGCATTCCTGGATTTATTGAGGTAGTGGAGTTAGTCGTTCAATATATGCAAATTGAGAAAGCTACCATTGCCAGTGAGATTCATGCCAAAAACCCAGCTACTTATGTGAGCTTACAGAGAGTTCTTGATGCAGCAACGTCGCTGGAAGAACTAAGTCATGAAGAATTTAAACTCCTTACTCACAAAGCACGGGCTATTATCCGAACTGGCGAAGCAACCCCATATGCTAATGTAGTATTACATGCCGGAGTAATCTTCTGATTTATCAATATGAAAATACAACTAAACAATATACACAAAAAATTTGCCAGTAATGTGGTGTTAAGCGGGGTCAATTTTGAGCTGCTTGACGGTGAAATTCATGCGCTGATGGGTGAGAATGGTGCAGGTAAATCTACATTAATGAATATACTAACTGGAATGTTTCCCGCGGATGATGGCAATATTACCATTGATGGTACGGCTATGCGCTTTGATAATTTGCAACAGGCAGAGGCATATGGAATTACCTTTATCCGTCAGGAGTTAAATGTCTGGCAAAATCTGACTGTGCTTGAGAATCTGTTTTTGGGCAAAGAAATCCGTAACCGAATTGGCTTACTGGATAAAGCCTATATGAAGAAGCTTGCCACTGCCAAATTCGCTGAAATAGGCATTGAACTGGAGCTCGACAAGCAGGTTAGTAATTGCTCAATTGGTGAACAGCAGATGATAGAAATAGTAAAATCATTGATGACTAATGCTAAAGTTCTAATCATGGATGAACCTACTTCGGCATTAACCGAACGGGAAGCAAATGTCCTGTTTCGGGTGATGCAGCGTCTGAAACAAAATGGGGTAGCCATGGTATATATTTCTCATCGGATGGAAGAGATTTTTGCACATTGTGACCGAATTAGCGTTATGCGTGATGGCGTAAGTGTCAGCACCAGCCCGATAGCTGCTACTTCGTTTAATCAGGTGGTTAGGGAGATGGTCGGTCGTGAGTTATCTGAGCGCTTTCCCGCGCGTGATGTTCATATCGGTGATGAGATACTTCAGGTTGAGGGATTGACTGGTGATAAATTTAAAAATATCAGTTTCTCATTAAACCGCGGTGAGATTATTGGCTTTGCTGGTTTAATGGGTGCTGGTCGCTCGGAAATCATGCGTGCTATTTTTGGACTTGATCCAATTATAAGTGGAGCAGTCAAAATTAACTCTCAGCAATTAAGAATAAATTCCCCAGAGGATGCAATAAAAAACGGGCTTGGATTTATTACTGAAAATCGCCGCGATGAGGGGGTTATCTTAGGGTTCTCAATTCGGGATAATATTGCGATTAATAATACGCATAATTATGTCCGCTCGGGGTTAATTGATAGTCAGGCAGAAAATAAATTTATTCTTAAATTGACCGACAAGCTTTTAATCAAGATGGCATCAGTCAATCTTGATGTGGGGAGTTTATCAGGAGGTAACCAGCAAAAAGTAGTTATTGCTAAATGGCTTGGTAATAAACCGCAAATACTGATAATGGATGAACCAACCCGGGGCATTGATGTAAATGCTAAACGGGAGATTTATCAGCTGATGAATGAATTGACCCAAAATGGAGTCGCAATAATCATGGTTTCTTCTGAGTTACCGGAAGTTATTGGTATGAGTGATCGGGTAGTTGTAATTCATGAAGGTACAGTAGCTGGTATTTTGACACGTGAAAATCTAACTCAGGAAAAAATTATAAGTTTGGCAACAGGGGAAGTAAATGCATTTACATAAAAAGCTCATTGAGAAATTTTTGCCGTTTATCGGCTTTATTGTATTGTTTGGCGCAATTGGTAGTCTTAATCATGATTTTCTGGCACCGATGAATATTCTTAATCTATTACGGCAGGTATCCATAAACGCATTGATTGCCTTTGGGATGACTTTTGTTATCCTAACTGGCGGGATTGATTTATCAGTTGGTGCGATTTTGGCTTTATCCAGTGCCTTGATGGCAGGAATTATGCTCCATGGTTGTGACCCGATTGTTGCGATAATCATTGCATCCCTTATTGGTGCGTTATTTGGTGCGATGAATGGGGTACTGGTGACCAAAGGCAGGATCGCGCCATTTATTGCTACGCTTGCGACGATGACAATTTATCGAGGGCTAACTATGGTTTATACCGATGGTAATCCGATTACTGGATTAAGTGATAGCTTTTGGTTTCAGGTCTTTGGGCGTGGTTATTTGTTTGGTCTGCCGATTCCGGCTATTACGGTAATCATTACCTTTGTAATTGCAGCGATTATCCTGAATAAAACTCCATTTGGGCGGCATATTTATGCGATTGGTGGTAATGAAAAAGCATCAATAATTTCCGGGGTGAAAGTAAACAAGATAAAAATTATGGTTTATGCGATTAATGGTTTATTGGCAGCCTTGGCTGGAAGTATCGTTGTTTCACGGCTTAATTCGGCACAGCCAACCGCAGGTACTTCCTATGAACTGGATGCCATTGCCGCAGTTGTGCTTGGTGGTACGAGCCTGACTGGTGGGCATGGAAAGATTTTAGGTACGCTGATTGGGGCGCTAATTATTGGTACGCTAAATAACGGCTTAAATATTCTTGGGGTTTCCAGTTTTTATCAGCTAATCGTTAAAGGGGTAGTAATTCTGATTGCCGTATTTATTGATCGCAGAAAGGCTACATCATGAGAAATATTCTAAAAATATTCTATGTATTTATCTTGTTGGCATTGATTAATGGCTGTAGCATGGAGCCACCAGCGTGGGCAAAAACCAAGCACGAGATAGACCCGAATAATTTAACGGTCGGCGTGTCACTATCTACCCTGAATAATCCATTCTTTGTTTCGATAAAAACCGGAATTACGACTGCTGCGACAAAAGAGCATATGCAAGTCAAGATTGCCGATGCACAGAATGATTCTGCGAAACAGAATAACGATGTTGAAGATCTGATTCAACAACAAGTGGATGTGTTGCTAATTAACCCGGTAGATTCTGATGCCATTTCTTCGGCAATTTTGCTTGCCAATCAAAGCGGGATACCGGTAATTACTATTGATCGATCCGCCAGCAAGGGTAATGTAGTCACTTTTATTGCTTCAAATAATATCGAAGGAGGCAAGATGGCAGCACAGTTTATCGTGAATAAATTAGGCAAGAAAGCGAGAGTTGCTGAATTACAGGGGGTACCTGGTGCTTCGGCAACCCGCGAGCGCGGACAGGGCTTTCACCTGATTGCGGATAAAGAATTAAATGTGGTTGCCAGCCAGAGTGCTGATTTTGATCGGGCAAAAGGCTTGACTGTGGCTGAAAATATTTTGCAGGCGCATGATAATGTGCAGGCAATTTTTGCCCAAAATGATGAAATGGCTTTGGGTGCTTATGAAGCAGCTAAGAGTGCGGGTAAAAATATAATAATCGTTGGTTTTGACGGTAGTCAGGATGGCTTAAAGTCAGTTCAAAATGGGCAATTGTCGGCAACTGTTGCCCAGCAACCAGATTTAATTGGTGAAAAAGCTATTGAAGCCAGTAAACAGATTGCCAATAAGCAAACAATTCCAGCACAGATAGCAGTGCCCCTCAAACTGATTACTAAATGATTTCAGCTACAGCCATAGGGGATATAGCCTTGTCTGTCTTTATATAAACGTTACTTATTCAAGAACTGTTATAATTCTGTCTTGTAATATTCCGGCTTTTGTGTGACCATTGCAATTTGCCGGAAAAATCTGATCTGACTATTGTAGTCAGCTCGCTGTAAGTTTAACTGTTTTTAATCATACAGGAATATATTTATGCAACAAAATACTATCGCGCAATATCCCCGCTATTTGTGGTTTATTCAGCTGTCTTATACCGCAGTAATTTTACTTGCCAACTGGTTTGATATCCGCATGATCAGAATTGGCAATATCGAGACAGATGCTGGGACACTGATTTTTCCATTTACTTTTATTTTATCAGATCTGATTACCGAGGTTTATGGCTATAAGTTTGCCAGACGGGCAATCTGGGTTGGCTTTATGTTTAATTTTATCTTTGTTGCCTATGGGCAGCTGATTATCCATTTGCCAAGTCCGGCTTATGCCTTGGATACTAATGCCAAATTTGATAGCCTGCTTGGATTTAATGCACGGATTATCATTGCCTCTACGATTTCTTATCTCTGTGCCGAGCCACTAAATTCATTTATCATGGCAAAATTAAAACTCAAAACTGGCGGGCGGATGATGTGGTTGCGTTTTGTCATGTCAACTGCAGTCGCTTCCTTATTTGATAGCTTTTTATTTGGAACTTTAGCTTTTTATGGCACGATGCCAGTCCATGATTTATTGGTGTTTAACGCTACCATGTGGGCGATTAAGGTCTTTATTGAAGTTTGTGGTTTACCAGTATCATTGTCTTTGGCGCGCAGGCTTAAACAAGCGGAAGGCTTGGATATGTACGATGTTGGAACTAAATTTTCTATTTTTAGTCTTGATGCTAAATATGCTAATGCCAATAATCGCTATGTGTAGAATCGCTGCCTTTTATAATCACTCTAGATGAAGTGCCTCAATTACTCAAGGGCGCGCATTAAGCACCAGACATCAACCTGAGCCGCGCCCTGTTGTTTGCATAATTTGGCTAATTCATTGACAGTCGTGCCGGTGGTCACAACATCATCGACCAGCGCAATATGTTTACCCCGTAAATCCGCTGTAATTTCAAAGGCATTTGCAAGGTTATTTGCCCGTTGTAAGCGATTAAGCGTGGCTTGTGGTTGCGTTTCTTTGTGGCGGGTAATATTCAAGAGCGGAGCTTGAGGATTTAACTGATGAAATTCACGTAAAAGTTCATGCACTTGATTAAACCCACGAATTTTATGTTTTTTATGATGGAGTGGGACTGGTATAATTGCATCTGGCAATTTAGTCAGATGTGGCGCAATAGCACTCCAAAAGAGTTGACTTAGTGCAGTAGTATACTCAATTTTCTCATGATATTTTAGCTGTTGCAGTACTCTATCTAAGGGAAAAGCATAGCTATATGATGCAATAATCCGCTCAAACTGAAACTGGTGCTCTTTGCAATTGCTACAAGCGATTTCTTTGGGTGGTAATGCCCACAGGCAGCGCGGACAGCGAGATTTTAGCGGTAGCTTTACCAAAGCATGATAGCAATCACGACAAATTGCTTCCTGACTAACCGAAGTACATAACACGCATTGTGGCTCTGGAATAATCAATTTATCCAGATAATTATTTAATAGGCGATATAATTTAGTGACAGATAACATAACTATTTCTACTCCGCTAATTCGGAAAGTGCTCAATCGTAAATCTAGCGAGCTGATGGCTTTGGATTTTATTTTTAAAGAATTAGCCACTCGGGTTATTTCCAGATTAGATTATATCAAGTTAACGCCACATAGGATACTTGATTGTGGCAGTGGCTTGGGTTTTGACCGTGAATTACTCGCGCAAAAATATCCTGAATCATTATTAATTGAGCTTGATTGTGCCTTAGAAATTTTGCGTCCTCAATTAGCTCCTAAGTCTAAATGGTCGTTATGGCGCAAAGCAGAGAGTCGGCAATTTGTCTGTGGTGATGCTTATCATCTACCACTAGCTAGTGCAAGTATTGACTTTTTCTATTCCAATTTATTATTGCCCTATATCAGTGATATTCCGGCATTTGTTTGCGAGATGCGTCGCGTGATGGCTCTTGGCGGAGCATTCTGTTTTGCTGGCTTGGGTGTTGATTCGCTAAAGGAGTTGCGGGCGCTTGGTTTTAGTAGTTACCGTTTTCCGGATATGCATGATATTGGAGATATGCTGGTAGATGCTGGGTTTAGTAATCCGGTAGTAGATACCGAATATATCACGCTGAATTATGATGATTTGCAGACATTACTTCAGGATATTCGTTTGCTAGGCTGTGGTGCGGCAAATGATTCAAGTTTACGCCGTAATCTTACTACGAGGCAATTTAGCGAGTTGGCAGCAGGATTTAAGAATAAATCTAAATTAACCTTGGAAGTATTTGTTGCGCATGGTTGGAAAGATCGCAATAAAATTGAGTTACCAGCTGGGCAAAATGTTATCAATTTTCAGCGAAATTAATTTTAGAACGGTGTTGTTTTTATAGTCATAGTAGTCAGCGTCAAAATTTAAACACCTAACGGATATGTTAAAATGTATGCTGCGTAAAATATAATCTCTTTGTGGGTGATAAAATGGACTTAATTAAGCAAAATATCGTAGGTGTTTTAGGACTAATCGCACTGTGTGTCGCAATTCCTTTACCTCCGGGTCTTTTACAAAACGTAATTAATGTTCTAGGAATCTCTGCATTAATTATTTATGCCTGGCAAGGTAAAAATACATTCTTTTTTTATCTGGAGTCGGTGGTTTTACTTGGTACAGTTCTCCAAATTGCTAGCGTTAGCTCCGAAATTACTTGGACGGCGCTGATTTTATCCTTTGTTGTTATCGTACTTAGAATCTTGCAAAATCCTGGTTATCGCAATTTTATGACCGCCATTGGTTTTACTGGTTTATTTGGTCTGGTTTTTGGCTATGCGACACTTAACCCAATTGGCTATGCGATTGGTGGCATTTGTTGTGCGTGCTATAGTTTTATACTCTTCAAACAAGGCATCAAGAGTGGATTGTTGTTTGCTCTGTTAAATATCATTTATGGCGGTTTGGCAATTTACGTAATATTCAAATAAAATTTCATGCAGGCAGTTTTTTACTTGTTTAAGTTATGTTTTTGCTAAATGTTCATTAAATACCTTGCTCATCATAGCATGCAGGTGCTCAGATAGTATTTGTCGGGAGTTGAAGTTGTGTGCATCAACTTCTGGCAAAACAAACGCTTTTACGGTTAATTGTTTGGCTTTTACCGTATTGCATACTGTCTGCCACAGGTTGTGCCCATAATAGAGCGCTTCATTTGCTGCTTTCCCATCTTCACGAAAATAAAGTAATACAATAGGAATAATCTTACTTTGTGATTGAAGTGCGGCTTCTAACAGTGGAGCTTTGAATGGGAATATTTCTTTACCATTATTGACTTTACCTTCAGGAAATAATCCGATACAGCGTCCGCTATGTAGCACCTTACTTATTTTTTGATTGGTCGGGACAATGTCTCTTTTTCGATTGCGATTAATGAAAATAGTACCACCTGCTTTAATTATAATGTTCAATAGTGGCCAATAGCGCAGCTCTGCCTTCGCTACAAAACTAATTGAATATAGCGTATCAAGCAGCATCACGTCCAGCCAACTCATATGATTGGCAACTACCATATAATTATTCAATAAGTAATCATTGTTGGTTTTATCTACAACCACCAAGTTAATTCCGCTGATTTTTACGATGGTAAACGCCCAGATGCGAACAATCCTACTCCATATTGAATATGGCAAAAACCAGTAAATAGTGAGGCAAAGTAAGCTAGAAAGCACTGCGGTTACAATAAGGAGAGTGATTCGTAAAAATGCGCGTAAGTACTCAAACATTGATAAATTCCATTTTTGCTAAAAATTAGGTAGTAAGTTTACTAAATAAAACTTTACTATGCATAAATTTGATAAAATATCCCTCTCGTTAATTTTATTAGTAAGCTATGTCTAAAACCGATTATAAGTTAAAAGTGCTTTTTGTTTGCATGGGAAATATTTGTCGCTCTCCTTTAGCTGAGGGGATATTTTATGCCCAGTTACAAAAGCAAAACCTGACCGAACGCTTTATTTTGGATTCTGCTGGTACTTCTGACTACCATGTGGGAGATTGTCCAGATACACGTGCACTTGCCGTTGCGCAAAAATATAATGTTGAATTACGCCATTTGGCAAGGCAATTTCAAGTTGATGATTTTAAAGAGTTTGACTACATTTTGGTGATGGACCATTTAAATTATGATGCGGTGTTAAGCTATGCTAAACACGAAGAATATCATAATAAGGTGTATTTATTCCGAACTTTCGATGAAGATTCTGGCGAATTCTATGATGTTCCAGATCCTTATTATGGCACAGAAGAAGATTTTGCTGAAGTCGGGGAAATTGCAATGCGTGCCAGCGCTGGGTTTATTAACTTCTTAGAGCAAGAAGGTAAATTATAGTTACAAAAATTATAATAAAAATGAAAAAGTGGTATTTAATAAATGGCACTTTTTCATTTTTAATTTAAATATCAGTCGTTAAGTAACAAACTAATTGACTCTTCGTTATTAATCCGACGAATCGTTTCTGCTACCAAATCTGCGATACTGGCAATCCGTATTTTGCTACTTACTTTAGCATGTAATATAGTGTCAGTTACCACAACTTCATCCAAAATTGAATTTTCAATCCGTTCCATAGCATCATCAGAAAATACTGCGTGAGTAGCATAGGCGCAAACTTGCTTAGCACCGCGGTTTTTAAGCGCTTCAGCAGCTTTACACAGCGTTTTGGCAGTATCTATCATATCATCAATGATAATGCAGTTCTTGCCGCTGATATCACCGATAATATTCATTACTTCTGCTTCATTAGCTTTCGGGCGGCGTTTGTCAATAATCGCCATTTCTGTACCAAGGCCTTTAGCAAAAGCACGCGCACGCATAACCCCACCCATATCAGGAGAAACAATCATCAAATCTTCATAATGCTTAGATTTAATGTCTTTAAGCAATACAGGAGATGCATAGATGTTATCAACAGGGATATCAAAGAATCCTTGAATTTGATCAGCATGCAGGTCAATAGTTAAAACCCGGTCAACACCAGCAGAGGTTAGCATATTAGCAACTAATTTAGCTGAAATTGGTACCCTAGCAGAGCGTGGACGACGATCCTGACGCGCATAGCCGAAATATGGAATAGCCGCAGTAATCCGAGCAGCTGATGAACGTTTTAATGCATCTATCAAAACCAATACTTCCATTAGATTATCATTCGTTGGGCTGCAGGTTGGCTGCAATATAAATACATCAGAACCACGGACATTCTCAAGTATTTCTACGGCAATTTCACCATCGCTGAATTTAGATACATTAGCTTTACCAACTTTGATATCCAGACATTTAGCAACTTGCTCTGCGAATGGACGATTAGCATTACCGGTAAAGATCATTAAGTTTTTGCGCATATACATATAGGCCTCTATTGGTTGTGAGCAACTGTTGCGGGTTGCTGATGGTTAAAGACAGGCAAAAAAAAAGCGCACATCATCGAATCGGGATGACGTACGCTCTTTTTATATAATGGCTGGGGTGGTAGGGATCGAACCTACGAATGTCGGAATCAAAATCCGATGCCTTACCACTTGGCGACACCCCAATAAAAAAAATTCTTTTCAATCACAAGCAACCGGTGAAACCGCTAAACTTGCTGCGAGGAAGGTATTATATCTTGGACTTAAGATATTTGCAACATCTTTTGCTAAATTTTTATCAGTGAAGCTTAGGTAGATGGAGCTTCCTGAGCCAGTCATAACTGCTTTTCCATATTGATTTAATTCGGAAAAAATGTTATTAATTTGTGGGTAAAGTTTGCAAGCTGCTGCTTCTAAGTCGTTATTTTTTTCTGTAATTAATTGCTCAATTGAGATTTTTTCTGCGTTATCTTGCTCAAAATTAAACTCTAGGGCAGTAAAGACATCTTTAGTTGGTGCATGAAAATCTGGTTTAATAATAACAAAATATAGTTGTGGGATTGCAATTGGTGTAATTATTTCTCCAATTCCTTCGACTAGTGAGTTTTGTCCGCGGATAAAAAATGGCACATCCGCACCAAGTTGTGCTCCAAGTTTAAGGAGTTCATTGGTAGTTAAACCAGTTTCCCACAAATAATTGAGTATGATTAGCACTGTGGCTGCATTTGAGCTACCACCGCCCATTCCAGCACCAGATGGAATTACCTTTTTGATCTTGATATTAGCACCCTTGCTGCAGCCACTATATCCCTGCAAGAGTATAGCGGCTTTGTATGCGAGGTCTTTTTGATAGAACCATGCTTGCTGATGCTCAATTAGCGATACTTTGCCATTAAGCGTGATTTGGATGTCGATTTTGTCATACAAATCAATCAGGCAAAACACGCTTTTGAGCAAATGATAACCATCTGCACGTTTACCTATCACTTTGAGCCCTAAATTAAGCTTGGCAGGAGACAGGACGCTGTGAAATTGATAATACACTGTTTATTTTACTAAATCAATTAATTTGTCAAAGGCTTTAATAAATGACTGTAAGCCTTCTTGCTGTAATTTATCACCCAATTCAATCAGGTCGATTCCATTTTGTTCTACTTGCGCCAAAATCGTAGTGGCATTTTGAATCCCATTAGTTAGGCGACTAGCGGCATTACCGTGATCGCGATAGGCATTTAGCGTTGCGTCAGGAACCGTGTTGATTGTTTCCTCACCGATTAGTTCTTCAATATATAGTATATCAGAATAATTTTTATTTTTAGTACCAGTGCTTGCCCACAGTAAATATTGACCTTTAGCACCTAAATCTTTTAGCTTATTGAAGCGCGGTGAATTAAAAAGCTTTTGATAGTCAAGATATGCAGCTCGTGCTAGATTTATCGCTGTTTTACCTTGTAATGCTTCAGGTAATTTGGGGTCGACAGCGCTATCAACTCGTGATAGAAAGAAACTAGCAACCGTTTTGATTTTATCAATCGGCAGCCCTTGATCGGCGCGCTTTTCCAGTGCGCTAATGTAGGCTTCCCAGATTGCATTTACTTGTGGTAGTGAGAATAGCAATGTAATATTAACATTAAGCCCTAGGACAACTAACTGTTCAAATGCCGCTACTCCAGCTTGAGTTGCTGGAACTTTAATCATTAGATTTGGTGCATTAACTGCATTCCACAATTCCAATGCACTTTCTACCGTGCCATCGGTATCATGACACAAAGCAGGCGATACTTCTAAGCTAACATAACCATCTTCGCCGCTTGATGTGACATACAATGGCTGCATAATTGCACAGGCTTGTTTGATATCATCAACTGCCATTTTTTCATAGCGTTGTAAAGGGGTTAAGTTGGTTTTTTTTAATTCATTCAGTTGTTCTTGATAGCGAGAATCACTCGAAATTGCTTTATAGAAAATAGCTGGGTTTGAAGTTACTCCAGCGATGCCATCTTCCTGCATCATTGTTTGCAGATCTCCAGATGCTAAAAATTCACGTGAAATATTATCTAGCCAAATCTTTTGTCCATATTGCTTAATTGCTGCAATTTTACTTGTCATTGTCAATATCCTTGTTTTATAGTATGTTTTTCAAATATATATTATACCGAGAGCCTTAAGCTCTAGGCAGATTTTTTTAGTGCAGTGCAATAATTAATCTCGGGAGTAATCTAAAAATCTTATGCTATACTTACGGGAGAATTTTGATAACATTGTTTTGTCGCGGTTGCGGCGGGAGTTGTAAATGAGTAATGATTTAGATCAATTGCAAACCAAAGAGTGGTTAGATTCAGTTGATAACGTGATTGAATATGATTCGCCGGAACGGGCTGCGTACATAGTAAAAGCAGTGACAAAGCATCTAAGCGATAAAACTGGGATTCAGCTACACCAAAGTATGAATACGGAATACGTCAATACTATTCCGACTAATAAAGAAGCAATTTACCCGGGAAATAAAGATATTGAAAAAAGAATTTCAGCATATATTCGCTGGAATGCGGCGGCAATTGTAATGCGTGCTAACAAAGTAAGTAGTGAATTAGGCGGACATATTGCATCTTATGCTGGATCAGCTTATTTGTATGAAATTGGGTTTAATCATTTCTGGAAAGCTCCACATGGTGAGCAACACGGTGATATGGTATTCTTCCAAGGGCATTCTTCGCCAGGTATTTATGCGCGGAGTTTCCTGGAAGGTCGCTTTAGTGAAGACCGGATTAGCAATTTCCGTCAAGAGTCAGCCAAGGTCGGCTTGTCTTCTTATCCTCATCCGTGGTTGATGCCTGATTATTGGCAGTTCCCAACCGTATCGATGGGGCTTGGTCCTTTGATGGCGATTTACCAAGCACGCTTTATGCATTATTTGGATGATCGTGGAATTGTGAATACCAAAGGTCGTAAAGTTTGGTGTTTCATTGGTGATGGTGAAACTTCTGAGCCAGAAACTCTTGGTAATTTAAACATTGCAGCCCGTGAAGGCTTAGATAATCTTATTTTCGTTATGAGTTGTAATTTGCAACGTCTGGATGGACCTGTTAATGGTAATGGTAAGATTATCCAAGAAATGGAAGCGGTGTTCACTGGTGCTGGATGGAAAGTTATCAAAGTAATCTGGGGCAAAGGTTGGGATCGTTTGTTAGAGAAAGATACCACTGGTAAACTTAAACAGGTAATGATGGAAACTGTCGATGGTACTTATCAAGATGTAAAATCTAAAGATGGTGCTTATGTGCGTTCTAAATTCTTTGGTAAATATCCTGAAACTTTAGCTCTAGTTAGCGATATGACCGATGATGATATTTGGGCGTTGACTCGTGGTGGGCATGACTTAGATAAAATCTATGCTGCATATTATGAAGCGGTGCATAATGCCGAAGGTAAACCGGTGGTTATCTTAGCTAAAACAGTTAAAGGTTTTGGTATGAAAGGTGAGGGCGAATCACAAAACACCGCTCATTCACAGAAAAAAATGTCAGTTGATACCTTAAAACATATTCGCAATAAATTTAATATTCCGTTAACGGATGAGCACATTGAAGAAGTGCCATTTTTAAAACTGGAAGAAGGTACTGCAGAATATAATTATTTACATGCACAACGTGAAAAATTGGGTGGTTATTATCCAGTGCGTAAACCGGCGGTTACGACTTTGCCAATCCCTGAACTAAGTGCATTTGAGGCAATGCTTAAAGATACTGGTGAACGTGAAATGTCAACTACTATGGCATTTGTGCGGATGTTAAATGTACTTGTCAAAGATAAAGCTTTAGGCAAACATATTGTGCCAATTGTACCGGATGAATCACGTACTTTTGGTATGGAAGGTATGTTCCGTCAATTAGGTATTTGGTCACACGTTGGGCAAAATTATACGCCGGAAGATGCTAGCCAGTTGATGTATTATAAAGAGTCGGTAACTGGTCAGATTTTCCAAGAGGGTATCAATGAGCCAGGTGCAATGTGTACCTGGATTGCCTCGGCAACAAGTTATGCTAATCACGGCGTGCCAATGATTCCTTTCTATATTTATTATTCAATGTTTGGTTTCCAGCGTACCGGCGATTTGGCTTGGGCTGCAGGTGATATGCGTTCGCGGGGTTTCATCATTGGTGGAACTGCTGGACGTACAACTTTAAATGGTGAAGGTTTACAGCATGAAGATGGTCATAGCCATATTCAAGCGGATTTAATTCCGATTTGTGAATCATATGATCCAACATTTGCCTACGAATTAGCGGTGATTATGAATCATGGTTTGAAAGAAATGTATGTAGAAAACAAAGATAAATTCTACTATATTACTGTAATGAATGAAAATTATACTCATCCTGCTATGCCAGAAGGTGTTGAGCAAGATATCATTAATGGTTGTTATTTATTTAAAACTGTTGGTGATGCTAAAATTTCAGTTAACTTAATGGGCAGTGGTACTATTTTCCGTGAAGTTATAGCTGCGGCTGATTTATTAGCTCAGGATTTTGGCTTGAAAGTAAATGTATTCTCAACGCCATCGTTCAATAAATTACATCGTGATGGTATAGCGGTTAATCGTCACAATATGTTAAACCCAACTGCGGCACAAGCTAAAGCATTTGTAAGCAAACAATTGGAGAAAACTGATGCTCAGGTGACGGTTGCTTCGACTGATTATATCCGTAGTTTTGCGGATAAAATCCGTGAATTTGTACCGGGTAAATATATTACACTTGGTACTGACGGTTTTGGTCGTTCCGATTACCGTGTGGCATTACGCGAATTTTTTGAAGTTAACCGCTATTATGTTGCGGTAGCAGCATTAAAAGGTCTGGCTGATGCAGGTTTAATTAGTGCTCAAGTGGTTGCTGATGCAATTAGCAAATATGGCATTAATGCAAATAAAGCTAATCCTTGGGAAGTTTAATGAGGATACAAATTATGCGTAAGTTATTTTTCTGTGTTGCGATGTTTAGTGCGGTGGTGTGTTATGCCGATGTCGGACGTAATCAAGGAGCGGTAAATAATTTATGCCAAAATTTGTCGGCAGCCTGCACACAGGGTGATAAACCATCTTGTGATGCGTATAAAACTACGGGCTGTGCGTGTAATGAGAGTGGTGTATGTACTCGCGGTAACTACACTAATTAAAAAAGGTTAAAGAATGAGTGTTATTGAATTAAGAGTCCCAGATATTGGCGGTCATAGCGATGTTAATGTTGCTGAAGTTTATGTTAAAGTTGGCGACACAATTAATGTTGATGATAACCTGCTAATGTTGGAAACAGATAAAGCAACCATGGAAGTTCCGGCAGAAAAAGCTGGTGTTGTAACTGAGGTTTTGGTTCAGGTCGGATCTAAAATCAATGAAGGTGACGTGTTTGTCAAAATTGAAGCTACGGGCGCCGTTGCGGTAGCTCCGGCTGCAGCTGTAGCAGCTCCTGTTGAACAACCGCCAGTATTAGTGGCAGCGGCTGCCCCAGCACCTGTTGCTGCAGCTTCTTCACAAATTGTACCAATCATTGTTCCCGACTTAAGTGGTCATGATAATGTAGAAGTTATCGAAGTTAGTGTAAAAGTTGGCGATACGATTGCCGAAGAAGATTCTTTGCTTACGCTAGAAACAGATAAAGCAACCATGGAAGTTCCGGCAACCGTTGGTGGTGTTGTTAAAGAAATTAAAGTTCAGTTAGGCGGACGGGTTAGCCAGGGTGATTTGATTCTGATGGTTGAAACTACGTCTACGGTAGCTGCGGTGGCTCCAGTGGGCGCGTCAGCTCAGGCGGCGGCTCCTACACCAGCTGCGACTGCAGCTCCAGTTGCTGCTGCACCTGTTGCATCAGCTCAGCCTGCACCAGCTAAAATCGACGAAGCGGCATTTGCCAAAGCGTTTGCTTCACCTGCGATTCGTAAATTAGCCCGTGAATTAGGCGTTGATTTAGGTAAGGTTAAAGGTAGTGCTAACAAAGGTCGTATTACTGAAGCAGATGTTAAGACTTTTGTTAAGGGGGTTATGTCAGGTCAAATTGCAACTGGCGCTGCTCCAACGAATGGTTCTGGTATTGGCTTGGATTTATTGCCATGGCCGAAAGTTGATTTTGCTAAGTTTGGTGATGTTGAGCGTAAAGAAATGAGCCGGATCAAGAAAATTTCCGGCGGAAATATGGCGCGCAATTGGGTGATGATTCCTCATGTAACTGTGTTTGAAAATGCAGATATTACTGATATGGAAGAATTCCGCAAACAACTAAATGAAGAGTATAAGCGTGCTGAAATTAAGGTTACGCCATTAGCATTCTTAATTAAAGCTGCGGTGTTTGCCTTGAAAAAATTCCCAGAATTTAATGCTTCAATTGATGGTGATAGTATTGTTTATAAAAACTACTATAATATTGGATTTGCCGCTGATACACCAAATGGTCTTACAGTTCCGGTAGTTAAAGATGCAGATAAAAAAGGTTTAGTAATGATTGCGCAAGAAACTTCGGCTTTAGCTAAAGCTGCGCGCGAGGGTAAATTAAAACCAACTGATATGCAAGGTGGTACATTCACGGTATCTAGCCTTGGTGGTTTAGGTTCAACTGCCTTTACTCCAATTATCAATGCTCCGGAAGTGGCAATTTTAGGGGTTTCAAAATCCTCAATTGCGCCAGTTTGGAATGGTAAAGAATTTGCGCCACGTTTGATGTTGCCTTTGTCATTGTCGTTTGATCATCGGATCATTGATGGTGCTTTGGCTGCGAAATTTACGACTTATTTGTCACACATTTTGTCAGATCTACGTCGCATGGCATTATAATAATACCTCGAAAAGCAAACTGCCCATGGCCTGAAGACCATGGGCAGTTTGCTTTTATACAATAGGCAAGATTTACCCAGCAGCCATTGCCAAAATTTCTTTAACCGCAACAGCATCAATATTATGATGTTCACCTAAATTACGGCTATTGTATTTGAATAGATTAGCAATAATTTTATCTGTATCTACAGTTATGCTATAATCAGCAAACTTAGTTTTTACACCTAAAGAATGGAAAAACTCTTCAGTTTTAATGATTGCTTGTTTGATTGCAACATCTGGATGATTGTTTTCTAAACCCCAAACATTATGCGCGAACTTGAGGAGTTTTGCATTTTTATTGGCACTTTGCTGACGCCATATTTGTGGTGCAACAATTGCTAGTGTTTGACCGTGATCTAAGCCATATGCAGCAGTTAACTCATGTCCAATCATATGGGTTGCCCAGTCATGATCGACTCCGATACCGATGATTCCATTTAGAGCATTGGTAGCCGCCCACATCCAATTAGCTCGTGTATCGTAGTCCTGAGTGCCATTAACAATATCTTGCCCAACATTTATTAGGGTTTTTAGCACAGCTTCAGCAAATCCATCCTGAATTGATGAGTTAATGTCGGTAGTTAGGTACTGTTCGGTAACATGAATAAACGGATCAATAATACCATTTTGTAATTGGCGTTTAGGTAGGCTATAAGTAGTTTCTGGATCTAAGATTGCGAACTTAGGGAAAACCAGCGGATTCATAAACGATTTTTTAGCACCAATGCTGCGACGTGAAACAACTGCACCTGAATTCATTTCTGAACCAGTGGCTGGCAAGGTCAGAATTGCACCTAAATCAATTGCTTCATTAAACGCAACATCCGGCTTAGTTAAAATATCCCAGGCATCGCCACTGTATTTAGCAGCCAGAGCGATAAATTTGCTACCATCAATAATTGAACCACCACCAACCGCTAAAATTAAATCAATTTTTTCGCTGCGGCAAATTTCTACTGCTTTCATCAGAGTATCATAGTCAGGGTTAGCTTCAATACCAGCGAATTCAATGACTTTATAACCCTGTAGTGCTTGTTCAACTTGCTGATAGACACCGTTAGCTTTGATTGAGCCACCACCGTAAGTGAGTAAGATTTTTTTATTCGGACTAATTAACTGTGCAAGTTGTTTGATTTGCCCTTTGCCAAATAAAACTTTAACTGGATTATAATAAGTGAAATCATGCATGTGAGTCTCCTTGAGGTTTAATTAATACGCGTAACGGGCTAGCCTCCAAATTTTGGTAAGCCAGCGGAATTGCCAGCATCTGATAGAGGCCAGCAGAAATATTTTGTAGTTTGACTTAGATCAACACAGGGCAACCGCATATTAAATTGAGGCTAACATATTGATAATGTTATCAGGATTAATACAATTCCTAATCATCTTA
>JAIEPY010000013.1 GCA_019748155.1 Burkholderiales bacterium
AGCTCAGGAATAAAGTAGTGGTTTTGTTCAATTAAGCGCACTAAAAAAGTAGGGGTGGCAGTTTCAAACCAGTAATTGCGATATTGATAATCTTTACTAAAAAACAATAGAATATCAAAGGGATTATAAACTTTCTGTGTTTCATTACCCGCAAAATTATAACCATTATACCAGAGCTTTAACTGAGCTTTATCAACCTTACCATGCGTTAAATGCTCATCAAACTCTCGCTCCATTTCATTCTGGTTGTAACCACAAATATCAGCATATTCTTGATCCAGCGTAATATCATCTAGAATGTTTAGCCCACTAAATAAACTTACCTTGCTAAACTTGGATACCCCGGTTAACAGTACAAATTTCAAGTAAGCATCATTTTCTTTAATAATGCTATACAAATCTTTGAGCATCTCACGCATTTCTATCGCTTGCGGTTGATTGGTTAGATTATCTAAAATTGGTTTATCATATTCATCAACCAAGATTACTAGTGGTTGTTTATGTTTAGTTACGATATCACGGATTAGTTGTTGAAAAGCTTGCCCATAAGATAAATTACCACATAGCTCAACTTGATATTCCACAGAAGAATTTTTTAAGGTTTGCCAAATAGTATCTAATAATGTAACGCTGCCGGATAATGCTGAACTGCCACCAAAACTAAAATGGATTACCGGATACTGTTTGCTCCAATCCCACACATTTTCTAAATATAAACCGCTAAATAATTCTTTGCGGCCTAAAAATACTTGTTTAAGCGTGTCTATCAAGAGCGACTTACCAAAACGGCGTGGACGTGATAAGAAATAATATTTGCCTCTAGTTGCTAAATTAGCGACATGCTGGGTTTTATCTATATAAACATAGTTATTTTTGCGAATTTCTTGAAAAGTTGAAATCCCGATCGGTAATTGTTTCAGATTCATTTTGATAACTTTATAAAGCTTGCATATTAATCAATCGCGCTAAGTATTTTACCAGACTTGAGCTCGGTAAGAGTTATCCCATTCAGATATTGGCAGTGTGGATAGTCTTTAAAGTGCACCCATTCACCGCCCCATTCTAAACCAATTAGCATTGCTACGGCACCACATTGTTTAAATAAATCAATATCAGACCACTCAGGTTTTCCATCTTGCAACGGCACGAAATCAAACGCTAGCCGATAATTATGAATCGAATCACCGCCTCTGGCATTAGTGACAATTTTAGAAGTTTTATCCGTCCGACCTTTAGCATACAGGTAATCTTGATATTCATTATCGCGATAAGTTGAAGTTATTGCAATCTCAATCCCGGCAAGGCGACACTCTTCAATGAACTGACGGCATAACTCCTGCAACTTAGGATTTAAATCTTCAATTTTTCGTGAGTTAATCATATTCGGCTGTATCTCCATCATGCAAAAGCCGTTGTGCAACTTCAAGATATTTTTTTATTACAATTTGCTGATCAAATTCCCGTTCCATCTTACGCCTACCATTCAAGCCCATCAAAACTTTGTCCTCAAATGGTAATTCGATGAATTTAATCATCGCCTCAGCTAATGAATTGACATCTTTCACTTTTACCATATAACCAGTAACACCATCTTCTACAACATCTTTACAACCAATACTATCCACGGTTATAATTGGCTTACCCATACTACATGCTTCCATCAAAACTCTAGGAAGACCCTCTTTATATGAAGGTAACACCATACAGTCAACTGGTTTCATAACCTCGAATACGTTATCTACCATACCAAGGTATTCAAAAAAGCCCTCTTCTTCCCACTGTTTTATCTGTTTTTCAGGAATAGCCGAAGGATTTGCCAAAAAATAATTGCCGATAACTTTTAACCGTGTCGCGGGGTATTTCTGCTTTACAATTTTCATTGCTGCAACAAGCTCACCAAGTCCTTTGTCCCATAATAATCGACCTGAGAAAATAAATGTAGTATTTATTCTTTCGGTTAGTCCAACATATTTAAACTTAGCTAAATCCACACCGTCTCCGGGCAATGCAAAGCTTATCGCTGAACTTGGAATAATCTTTAACTGATCAAAAACATCTTTATCATCATTATTTTGAAAAAATACACATCCAATACGTTTAAATGCAAATTTATACAATCTCACTACAATTTGATTTAATAAATTCTTACTCAAAAATGCAGTACCAAGCCCTGTTACGCCTGCAATTAATGGAATTTTATAACTTTCTGATGCAATTGCTGCATATAAGTTTGGTTTAATTGTAAAAGAACAAATTAAAGCAGGTTTTATGTTAAAAAATTCACATTTAAGTTTTCTAATCAAGGCATAGTCCGTGATTGGATTAACACTCTTGCCATCTATTTCAATGTGGCGGCATTTAATGCCTAAACTTTCAAGCTTTATAAAGTAATTATGATCATTAGGAACAATAGCCTCTACCTGATAACAATTTTCTTGAAAAGCATCCATTAAATGCATTTGCCCATATAAGTGATGTGCCGTATTATCTATAAAGAGAACTTTTCTCATACATACCTCACCAAAAACAAACACTAAAGCCAATAGAAAATTTATACTACCTAACTCATTTTAATTATGTGCTTAATTTCTGTTGTAGAAATATCCTCAGTCCTAGGTAAATAGACTACTTCACAATAAGGTACAAGGAAATCGAATTTGCCTTCCCAATCATGCCCCATCACAAACACATCTGCCTGTAACTCAATTACATCTTGTATTTTTTGCTCCCAATTGCACTCAGGAATAACTAAGTCAACAAATCTAATGGACTCCAGAATTTTCTTACGATGCTCATAAGAAAAAATTGCATGCTTACCTTTAATTACATTAAACTCGTCTGTTGATAATGCTACAATTAAATAATCGCCCATTTGCTTGGCTCTACGCAATAAGTTAATATGACCGACATGTGTTAAATCAAAACTTCCATAAGTAATTATACGCTTCATTATTATCCCCTAGTTTACATTTAAATACATTGGGCGTTTATTTTTAAATAAATTTATACCGTTATTTTTTAAAGAATTATTTTTAAGATTAATATTACCAAATATACAATAAATACCAGAATCTCTAAAATACCTAATATCATTCATTTCAATGTTTACATTAAACCCACCTGCAAAGATACCATACTGATGATTAGTAATATAATTAGCGTTTAAATTATTAATGATGTTATTTTTTATGATTACATTATTTGTAATATATTTTTTAGGATTATCTTTAGTTGCTACTGGTTCTACCCAAATACCAGCATTATTTTCTGTTCCACGACTTGAATTCAAATTACTAATTTGATTGCTTTCGATTAAAACATTATCGTTAACCATGCCTATATCTAGGGTTTTATCATAAACATTATCTAAAACAACCCCTATTCGCTGGATATTAGAAATTATATTATTTT
This sequence comes from Burkholderiales bacterium, assembly GCA_019748155.1. Taxonomy (GTDB): domain Bacteria; phylum Pseudomonadota; class Gammaproteobacteria; order Burkholderiales; family UBA11063; genus Aquella. The sequence continues at coordinate 3,412 of JAIEPY010000013.1, forward strand.
TAATAATAATATTTCTTGAACCACCCAAATAAATTCCATCAGCAAATTTAGATTTACTTAATAGCGGGGTTGATTCACTGACTACTCCATTACCCCAAATATCTTTAATCGTATTATTCTGAATAATTAATTTATTAATATTCAAAGCATAAATACCTGTCATACCTAAATTTTGAAAGTTATTATTTACAATACTCATATTTGATAATTGAGTTGCATTATGGGATGCAATAAATACACCACGACTTAAGCCAATAAACTTATTATTGGTAAGTAAAATATTTGATGAGTTAATAATACTAATACCGTCTACAAGATTTGAGAATCCAATTAATTTTTTGCTCATCTGATATTGTATAGGCGTATTATAAAATATACCCTTACCATCTAAAGTAAGATTTTTGATTACTACATTACTTTCTGAGTCAATCTTTAAACCATTCTTCTGTGACACAACTAAAGTTGCATGGTTTCCATCTAAGTAAAAATCACTTGGAATATTTAGAGTATTGTCTAAAACATATATTCCAGAGTCAAGCTTCAGTTTATGCTTATTTTGTACTGCTAAATTAATTTTGGACTGTAAACAATTACTTATGTTATTAGTTTGGTTTAAACACGACTTGGTTGATAAATCATCAGCAAAAACAGTTATACAATGCACTAAAAACACATTAAATAAAAAAAATCTAATCTTAATCATGTAGAATCTCGGTATAAATACGTAAATAATTATGAATCATTTTATCAATGTCGAATAAATTAGTAATTCTCATTCTAGAGTTATAGCTCAATCCAGCTCTCTTTTCAGGACTAAAATTAAGCATTGTAATCATACCATTGGCTAATTCAAGAGAATTTTTAATTGGTACTAAAATACCACAATCACCAATAATATTTCCAGCATCACCTGCTTCAGTTACTACACATGCCACACCTGAAGCCATAGCCTCTGCAATAACATTTGGAAATGCTTCTTCAGAACTACTTAAAACAAAAACATCCATTGCATTGTATAGAAGATTTACATCACTCCTAATGCCAAGTAACATCACCCTATCTAATAATTGGTTCTCTTTAAGAATATTTATCAGTTCAATGTTTTGTTCATTAATATCATTACCTACCATTATAACTTTAAGAGACAGTATATTACAACGCTCAAATACAATCTTTAGCGCCTGAATAAAATTTTTATGATCTTTAGCTGAGCTATACCTAGCAACATGACCAATAACTAACTCATGTTGAGAAATATTTAACTCAGCACGAATTTTATTTCTCCATTCATTATTCATCAGATAATGACCCAAATCATAACCATTATAAATAACTACTGATCTATTTAAATTATATCCAAGTTCAACATGCACTTTGTTTGCTTTATCCGCACAATATATAATTCGCTTAGGAATAAACGATAATTTTGAGCAAATACGATTTAAAAAAAATGTGACTTTACTCGATGTTTTCCAAGGCAAATATGTATTATGAATATTCCACACTATATTTTTATAACCCAATAACCGACAAAATATAGATATAAAATTTGCATGATACAGCCAAGAACAAATTAAATCTGGTTTATAACGCTTCATTACATTACGTAACATGAATAAAGACAGAATATGATTTTTTTTTAGATTCAAAGGTATAACCGTTACACCACGTTCTTGTAACATCTGACCATAATAACCTATGCTCGTTAGAGAAATTATAATATTTTCCACTTGTATACTTTGTGTCTTTGTTACCAGATCAAACAAAATTTTTTCTGCTCCACCTTTATCTAAACAAACTATAATATGAACAATTTTCATGATTTAATTCTTTAATATTTTTGCAGCATGGACTTTGCGATTGTTTTCTGGTGGTAATTGCATATAATTTGCACCAAAAAGAGTTGTTAAAAATCCTTCTGGATTATTAGGAATAAGCACGTCCAAATCTCGCCATTTAGCATATTTTAATGGAAAAACATCAGATTTTTTTTGAATTGCCGTATACGGACTAGAAACAGGTAATAACCCAGTACCATTTTTAGGTAGCAGCGTATCCATACAAAACTTGACTATTTTAAAAAATAATTGTGCTGGTTTACCAATAAGGTATGCCAACGTATTAACTAAGCTTGGTTTTCTAGGATACCCTAAGAACAACTCTACTATACGAGATAACTTAATGTATATTTTGCTTAATTTACCGACATAATAATCATCAGACATAAATATATCAACAAATACATCAAACTCATATTTTAGTTGATATTTTCTACTATCAATCATGGTAAAACTATTTCCCACAACTTTAATTGTTCCTTTTGATGAATAACTATTGCTATAATCTAATATTTCACACTTATTTTTGAAATAGCTTGGGGCAATTTGCATAAATTTAATATAGTTTTTCTTATCCATCGATATATCTATATCATCATCCCAAGGGATAAAATCATTGTGTCTAATTAAGCCAAGCAGTGTACCACCCTCCAACCAAAAATTAATTTGATTTTCATTACAACATTTAACTATATCCCGCAAAATATCAAAACAAGCATCCTGATATTCAGAAATAGTCATTTCAAAATCTTGTTTATAAAATTTAACCATAATCAACTTCTCACACAATATTTTTAATTATAGAAGCAATATTATTTGCCACAACATTAAGACTAAACTCTCTCAAAATAATTTCACGACCATTTTCACCAAATTTAATCGACAAAGGGATATCATCTAATATTTGACTAATAGCATCAACCCACTCTAAACTATTTTTTGCCCCAATACCAATATCACCTTTGGATAAAACATCTTGATTCATACCATATGGAGAAACAACAACTGGTTTAGCACAAGCCATATAAGTTAGCATCTTAAAAGCGCACTTACCAAGAGCAAAATTATCTAAAGCAAGAGGCATAACTCCTAAAGTAGCAGATTGAATCACAGATACTTCAACATCTGGAGACCATTTTATATATTCAATACGCTCTCGAGGCAAATTAAATTTTGGTGCACAATCTGCAACAATTCTTAATTTTAAACGAGAATATCTTTTAAATAATACAGCTAAAGCATCTTCAAGCCCACTAATTTTAAAATACTTAAATCCAGAACTTGAGCCGACCCAACAAATAACTTGGTAATCTAAATTTAGCAAATCTACACTTGGTTTAAAAACATTAGCATCAACAGCAGTTGGAACTATTTTAATATTTTTATTATATTGTGAAAACCAATTAGCTAAATATTGATTACCGCACATAATAGAATCAGAAATTGACGCAAGTTTTTTAGCTGCTTGTCCACCACGAAACTCAAAAATAGCATCATCAATATCTAAAATACGTGGTTTTTTCGTCAAAAATTCAACAGTGCTAAATGTCGGCAACATTTCACGCTGCAAGATTACTGCATCATAATTATATGACTTTAACGCCAGTGGAATATTTTCAAGAATATTTGCAACAGCCCAAACAGGTCTCACTAATTTACGTTGTGGAGGTCGTCGTCCAACCAATGCAAAGATTGGATTAAGTATAACTCCATGCTGTTTGATCTCATCTATGTATTGCCAAATCCTGAACCTAGCACTTGGCGTATGAGCCCCCCCCGTATAGGCCGCTACTCTAATCATCATGAGACACAATAAAAATTAAACCCACGAAACATAATCTGTAACGATATGTGAATAATACATTTGAAACCAATATAATGCACCACACAAAAAAACCACAAATAAAATAGCATATAACTTCGGTTTTATGAAATAAATAAAGTAGGTATAACTAATACATATTGAAAAAACTAGTAATTCATTTATTCTAGTAGCTATCGCAACAGATAACCCACCAAGCAGGTATAAAGAAATAGTACCACATAATAATAACTTAACAAAAAAAACACTATGCTTATCTTTATCCTTTATAATATCAATAAAATAAAGCAATAAAAATGAAATAACAAATTGCATTAAAAATAACAAACCGAAAGTATTAAAAACATCAGTTGCTCCACTTGCAGACTTTTCAATATAACTTTGTAATCTAGTCAAGAAAGAAAAAAATGGCAATTTTAAAAATAAAGTAGTTAATTTTATATTAGCTGCAGCAAATGATCCAAATAACATTAAAAAATAATTACGCTTATTTATTTCCTTATTGGAAATGAAGTATGTTAAGCATAAAATGATTGCACTAACGTGAAAAAAACTCGCCAAAACGATTTTTAAAAAAAACAACTTAAATCTTTTATATAATATATCATCTATTGCCCAAACATAAATTGCAACTGCTACAGCAGCCCTAATCTGAGTAAAGTCCTGCTTAAAATACATAAAAGAATAGAAGATTAAAATCGATAAAATTGGATATTTTGAATATTTATAAATAAATTTTATCTTAACTGGAACAGATATTAATGCAAACACTAAAAATAGGTAATTAATTGAGTCCAAGTTAATTTTTTTTAATAACGTCGTGACAAAAGAAAATCCAGGCTCTACCCCAAAAGATAATGAATCAAAATAATTATAAAATATGTTAAACATAGATAAATAGTTATACGAATCTTTATCTACGCCAACGGCTCTGAAAGCACAAAAAAAAGTTAACGTTATAGCAAATAAAGACAATAAACATGAACGATAAAATCTCGTAACTATTACAAAATCCAACGGTACAAGGCACAAAATTAAAATAAATATTAAAGTATAAAAAAACAATCTATTTCTTCACTTTGTCAATAACAGTTATTCTGTAGATCATCTAAAATAGCTTAAAATAAGTTTTGGGAAAAATGTTGTAATCAATCTAACACGACGATATTTAATAAAACTATATAAATTCAATACATACTTTTTTAATGATAAAATACGCTGATTTTTCTTCAACAAAAAATAAATTTCAGATTCTGCATACAGAACTGGTTGCCTAGAAACTTCATAAAAGTATACTTCAGGTGGAATTTTATCTTTATTAAGATTAAAAATACTGGTTAAAATTAATATTTGAGCAGATTTCATTTCTATATTATTTTTAGACATACTGGTGCCAACATTTATTTGATAATATGCTACTACTATGGGAACAAAGCCAAAGTGGTACTTTGATGCAAGTGTAAGCCAAATATAAAAATCCTCAATATATATACTTTCATCAAACCCCAAAACCTCTATAAAATGCATTCTATTAAATAACACTGACATTGCTGGAATTAAATTCTCTCTTTGAGTATATAATCCCAAGAAATCAGTTGGTTTACCAATGATATCTTTTTCTATTACATCTCCACTCTTGTCATAAAAAAATGTTTGTGCTTTACCATAAACAAATGCAAAACTATTACCATTTTTTTCAATTTCGTTAGTTAATAATTCAACACACTCATCTGTTAAAAAATCATCACTCGCTATACACTTAATATACTTACCATTAGCATGATTATATATAACATCATTTAAAGTTTTAGTTAACCCCCAATTTTCAGTATGCTTTATGAATTTAAAATTATACTTTTTGTTTACTTCATTAATCACTTGCGTACTATTATCTTTAGAATAGTCATCTACAACTATTACTTCAATATTTTTATAGGTTTGTCTAAAAATACTATCAAGACATGTTTCAACATATTTTTCATGATTATAACAAGGTACAATCACTGTTACCAAAGGTAAATTACTTTCATTCAAAACAAATATCCTTTTTTGTACAACACAACAAACATTACAAAATAAAACATGTAATTTAAAGCAAAAGCCATAACGGCACCATTTGCGCCAGCCAGATTTATAAATAAAAAGCTCAGTAGAGGAAAACTAATCCCAAAGATAATCTCAGTTAGCATAAATAATTTAGTTTTAGCCCTCGCCAACATCAAATATGCTAAAATCCAACTAGCTAATTTAAAACAATCACCAAGCAATTGCCAAAAAAACATATCACGCATAGCGCCAAATGATTTAGCAAACAATAAATGAATTATAAAATTGCGCATGAAATAAATAATAATAGCCGAGCCAATAACAAATGGCATAATTAGCTTATAGCCATTATTTATTTCTTTACTAATTTGATTTTTATCTTGTAAATTTGCTAATTTAGGTAAAAAATACGTTCCAAGTGCTGTATAAACAATCATTAGATAAGCGTCAGATATTTTCTGCATACCTTGCCAGCAACCAGCCACATCCCACGAAGTATGATCGGCGAGATAGCCACGTACAAACATTTGTGAGGTTGGTATTACACACATCGAAGTCAATGACATCGCGGTAAAACCCAATAATTTTTTAAAATAATACTTATCAAATTTACCAAAAAAATTATTGAATTTAAACCAAGCTTGTTTACGGACAAAAAAAGCAATAATAAAAAATGTAATTGACTGGCTGGTTACCATTGCTAATAAAGCACCATAAACTTTATATTGGTAGACTAATCCTATTGTTACCAACAATCCAAGCGTACTATTCAGAGTATTAAGCAAATTAAACCGCTTAATTTCATGCAAACCGTTTAATATGTTTAACAATAGGCTGCTCGCAACATAGAAACCCAAACTAAATGCAAAAATAACTAAGATACTGCCGTATTTAACATCATGAAGAAACTCCTGTGCCAGCCAATTATGAAAGCTCAATAGCACTATTATTACAGGAATACTTAAAGTTAGAGAAACCCAAGTAACTGTCCGCCAAACCTTACGCAACTCTTCTTGATTATCTTTATACTGAGATGTATATTTAATTACTCCAGATGATACACCACCTAAAGCTAACACCATCACAATGCTATTAAAATTCCCAAACTGCCCAATCAAAGCAACACCAATTGGTCCAACCAATACAGCAACTATTTTCATTGAGACAAAGCCATTCGCTAAGCGAATAATCGTAGCTAATGCTGACCAAGAAACAGTTGAGGCTAATTTCATTATTTAGATTTTTTCTTTACCGAATATTTGAATTTAACTACCGCAGAATTTAACTCAATACTAGCCTCTGTTTCTTCACTGGCAAAATTATCAGGTACAACTAAATCTGAAATAATATCACCAGCCTGCTGCATTAAATTTTGCTGTTCTGGGCTATTCTCTTTAACCATTGGCAATTGATTTACTATATGACCTACTTCTCTAACTTTCGAAAATGTATCGACTATTGCAATCGTTGTTTCGGTTGCCTTGGGGCTTTTAAGAATGGTTGCAAGCATATACAAACCACGTTCCGTAAATGCTGCAGGTAACTTAGTTTTCCCGCCTTTTATTGAAGTCGAAAATTTCGACTTCAATAAATTCCATTCGCTTGAATTTAACCCGATTAAATAACCTTCTGGAAATTTTTCTGGATTATTTTTAACTGCTTCATTAATTCGTTTAGTTTCCACACCATATAATTCAGCAACATCGCTGTCAATAATTACTTGCTGACCACGAATCTCAATAATTTTACTTTCGACTTCAGCAAATGTAATAATACTCACGCCATTCCCCTATTAACTAATCTTACTTAATAATTATTCACAGTATCAATCACGTACTGCGTTTGCTCTATTGTTTGTACGGGGCTAATTGGTAAACTAATCACTTCACGATGGATTTGTTCGCTAATTGGTAAACTTAGGTGATTTAGTTCTTTGTATGCTTCTTGTTGATGTGGTGGTGTTGGGTAGTGAATTACCGTACCAATACTATTATCTGCTAAGTATTTCTGAAGCTCTTCACGTTTAGTTGTTCGCACTACAAAGACATGCCAGACATGGCTATTTTCACCAAGTTCCACTTGCGGTAGCGTAACTTTTGGATTATTAATTTGTTCACGGTACATTTTAGCAATAACTCTTCTCTTATCGGTATCTTGATCAAGTTTGGCTAGTTTCACATCCAAGATAGCGGCTTGTAATTCATCCAACCGACTATTAATTCCTTTGTACATATTTTTATATTTAACTTCGCTGCCATAATTAGCCAAAGCACGAATAGTATAGTCAAGCTGAGAATCATTGGTAGTTACTGCGCCACCATCACCTATGGCACCAAGATTCTTACCGGGGTAGAAACTAAAACCACTAGCATCAGACAAATTACCACTACGTTTATCTTGATAATACGCGCCGTGCGATTGTGCACTATCTTCTATCACCTTCAAATTATATTTTTTAGCAAGTTCCCAGATTTGATCCATTGGTGTAATCTGCCCATAAAGATGGACTATCATAATTGCTTTTGTCTTAGGTGTAATTGCAGCTTCCACCTTATTCACATCAATCAAATAATTTTTAATATCAGGCTCAACTAATACAGGTGTCATATTGTTAGCAGAAACTGCTAAGATACTTGCGATATAGGTATTAGCTGGTACAATTACTTCATCACCAGCGCTCATGATGCCTAGCTCTTGATAAGCTCTTAAAATTAAGATTAGTGCATCTAAACCATTAGCAACACCGATGCAATACTTCGTTCCACAGTAGTTGGCAAAGTTTTGCTCAAACTGTTTGCAACGACTGCCTTGGATATACCAACCACCATTGATAACTTCATCAATAGCATTGTTGATTTCGGTATAATCTTTTAAATTAATTTGTTTTAAGTCTAAAAAGGGTACTTGCATTATTTTCTATCATAAAAATTATTATTGTCAAACTTTGATATATCTATACCTAAAACATAATCGCCATTTGATCTGACAAGTGTATTGTCAGGGACATCTCTTTTAATTAGGACCCCAGCGCTAATAAAGCAATTTGAACCTATTGTGATATTATCTATTATAGTAACTCTAGTACCGATATATGTATTATCACCAATTTTACAAAATCCGCAGACTATTGACCCAGGGGCTAAATATACATTATCTCCAATTATTGAACTATGACATATCTGTACTCCATTCCAAATAATACAATTTGAACCTAATTGCACATTGTACTGTAATGAACTCATTTCCATAATTAAGTTATTTACACCGATATTACAGCTAGTTGCTATATGTGAAAATTTGCTAACGAAATTAATACAGTTTAATTTCAAACTATTGACAACAAAATTAAAAACATTTGTTCTATCTTGATTACATTTGCCACCAGACAGTGCTACAAAAAAAACAAGGTCAGAATTACTCTGAAGGTTGACCAAATTCTCTAATATGTGCACGGGAAGATTTTGAAAAGTGTCGATCCTGTGATATGCTTCATTTACAGCAAAGCCAACTACTGGAACATCCGTATTCAGCTGGAAATATTCATATGCAATACAGGCAGTTTCACCTAATCCAACAATAATTAACTTCTTCATAATGCCAATTCATAAAAATCATGCGCAATACCACGAGCCCCAAAACCTTCTTTTTGGGCTATTAACCCTTCATTTAAATATCGACCACTGTTTTCATTTGAAATACCAAAATCAACAATTGTACATTCTGCAATGTGCATATGTAGTATATGATCAATTACTAAATCTAAGGCACCAACCATACGACCATCTGCAGAAGAAGCCAAGTATTGCAGATGAATGACTGGATAAGAAACATACACGACCGCTCCAGCTAATATTTGACCATCTTTATTAACAGTTACGAATAATCTAATATTTTCTGGGAAGCTATTCCTTAGCTGTTGAATTTCAGCAGCAGAATGCACTGGTTTTGCATTATGGCTACCTGATAATACATTTTCTAATAAAATCCAAAACTCAGAAAAATCCAACAACTCTATAATCAGTAATTCATTATTTCTGGCTTTTCTTAAAGGTCCTTTCCGTGACTCAGTATAATTTAAACGGTTATTTAAAAGAACACTAGAAGATAAATCTCGACGAACTAAATGAAACCCATTTAAAAATAGTGCATACTTATCTTCATCTGAGGGCATTTGATGATAAATATACGGAATACATTTGTAATGAATTTTTTTTAAATTTTGATTCCGCAAATAAGCAATACACGCTTCAAAGCAATGAATAACCTGAATAGCCTGAATATTACTAGCTAAAATAAGACCGCCAAAAGTTAACCCTTGATGAGAATACAATTCCTCATTAGTTATATTTGCGGGTAAAACAGCAATTAGTTTATTTTTAGAATAAAACATCAATGAAAAATCTTTGAATCTATGTGAATGATAGCCCATATAACCACGATTAAACATAAAATGAGTATTTTTTGCTGTTTGAATGAATAAATTCCATTCATTAATTAGATTTGCATTATAAGGTTTTACTTCAATCACTTACTATCCTTTTGCTCATGTAGAGCAGCAACAAAATCTTGATAGCTACGGATATAGTCTGACTCATCATAAAAATCATTTGCCAATACCATCAAAACGCAATCAGGGCTAAAATTAAACATCTCATGCCATACATATGGAGGCAACATTAAACCAGTATAGTTATTGTCAAGTTTAATTACTTCAACACCATAGCCATCATCCATAAGAAACTCACAGCTTCCACGGACACACACAGCCATCTGCTGCAATGTATGGTGAGCATGAAAGCCACGGCGAATACCTTCTTTAGTATCACACAAATAATAAACCCGCTTTATTTCAAATGGAATCTCTTTATTATTCTCCATGACGACTAAGCTTCCGCGGTCATCACCTTTTTTTTGAAAATTAATTAATTTGCTTTTCATTGTCAACCTCAACAATAATTCTTTTACGATTACGAATAATCATAAAGACGCTACTTAACAATGCACCCAACACAACTGCACCTAGTACAATCTTTAATCGTTTTGGCTTAGATTTATACAATGGAGCCTGAGCTGGATCTACAACCTGAATCCCAACCGGGGCAAGCTCACTGAGTGTATCCAAACGATTTGCTTCATACTGTTTTACAATAATTTTATACACTTCCTGCCTTAACATATACTCACGCATCAAATTAGCATATTTCTGTGCCAATGCGGGAGCTCTAGTGGCTGGAATACCGATAGGGTCTGGAGTACCTGAAACATTCATATTATCAAGTTGAATTTTGTAGCTACCAATCTGCGATTCCAACTGCTGATAATCAGGATTATCTGGTGATGCATACATACTCATTGATTGTAGTTGAGCCTGGGCAACTATTAACTGTGCTTGTAACTGAGCTGACAGACTCGCAACTATTTGTATCTGCTGCCCCGCAATAAATCCATTACTTTCGGCAAACACTTTTAAATCATTCTCTGCTGCATTCATTGCGCTTTCAGCACCAGTTAATTGTGATTGGTAAAATTGATATTTAGTATTACTTCTTCCATAAGATATATTACTAATCATCTGTCCCAAAGCAAGATTATAATAATTAGCAATATTTGCAGCCATTTTGGGATTTTCATCATCTACATCAATCTCGACAAATCCGCTTTTCATATCCGGTATAAATTTAACATTATCATCCAATGCCAGTCTAGTTAATTCAATATCTTTTTTTTCCCAAAGTTTTTGTAAGTTAAATTGATTGATTATCATATCTTTTAGCGCTGTAGTTTTTAAAATTGCTATCGTCACATCAGCATCTGTTTTTTGCGATAGCAATCCACCTCCGCCACCAGCTAGCACCGCTAACCCACTTAATGCTTGAGCAGCACCAGATCCTGCATCAGTTAACTTTGGCGGGTTTATTATAGTTTTCGCTGTAAAAATCGGCGTCGCAAAGATACAATAGACAATCGCCAATAGCGTGGTAACTGCTGTAGCGATTCCAATTTGCTTGCGATTATCTTTAAGAACAAGCACTACTTTACTTAAATCAATTTCTTTTTGTTTGTTTTCCATTACTTTTATTTCACATTTAATTTTTAAACACGGTAATCGCTGCTGCGGCAGTACCAAAGTTAGACAACACCTGTGTCCAATTCAGCAAGTTCTGCATAGTTCCACCAAGTTGTGCTTGCTGAGGAACAATAATCACATCGCCTGGGTTTAATGTTCGTCCAGAGAATGCGCCGAACCAGCCAGCTTGTTGTTTACTATATAAAGTACCATCAGCACGCAAGACATACTCAACAGAAGTATCGGCATACTGATTTTCCGTACCAGCTAAATTAATATATTTACCTACCGTATAATCAGACTTATAGATAAACGTTGCTGGATTATAGACCTGACCAATTACATTCACGGTATCTGGCATCGGTGGAATATATACCGTATCGCCATTTTCGAGCCTAAAATCAGGTAAATCACTAATTTTAGTAGCCCCAGATTGTAAATTTAGAACAATTCTTCCGGTTGGTTTTACTTCGCGCATTTTATTAATAAATGCCAGTTGTTGCTGCACCGCCATTTGCTGCATTTGCGCCTGGTTTGAGCTTGTGATATTAGCAACTGAGGTTGATTGTGCCAAAATACTTTGCTGAGCTTGATCTAACATTTGATTTAAGGCGGCTGTTTGTTGCTTTTTCACCGAATTACGGTTTAGCTCTAAGCCAAACACATAAGCTTTAGTCGATACTCCGCCTGCTGACTCAATCACATCTCGAAGGCTTTGCCCAGCGTGCAACTCGTAAACTCCCGGTGAATTAATTTCTCCATCAACAAACACATGAATTGGTTTAGAGAGTTGTGAAACTCTAACTTCTTTTGCAGATAAGACATTGACAATATCGCCCGGCTTTAATTTTATATTATTTGTGCCATCCCCCGCAATTGCCTTTTTAAGATTAAATGGAATAATATGTGTACTATAGTCATCAGGATTTATCCGGATAATCAATGCATAATTCCAATTAATATCCGCTTCAGGTAGATATACAGGTCCAGCAATAGATAGATTTTGTCCATCTGAAAATATCGCACCAGAATTAGAAGAATCTGACTTTGATTGCAAACCAGTGCCTAGACTAAGTCCTTCGTCCTGTGCCCTATCAGCCCCTCTCTGTGCACCTTTCTGACTCAATGCATTATCTCGACCATAGGTATTATATGCAAAGCTATTATAATAGCCACGAGTTAGAAGGACTTCTTTATTAGGGATTAAATCACGTACCGTCATGCCTTCTTTATACCCAGTTCTCGTGGGGTCAACAACATTGCCTATTACAGCGACACTATTTTCATACTTATTTGTTGCTCTAAAGAAATGAATAATTTCACCATCACTTAAGCTAAAATTTAGCGCTTGGGTTGTCGCATAACTATTTACACTAATTGCTTTATCACTGCCAATTGTTTCTATTACAATTTTATCAGTTTTAGCATCGTTGCTATAACCTCCGGCAAAAGCAATTAGCTCACGCACCGTTTCACCAGACTTTGTTTCGTATATTGCGGGTCTTTTTACACCATCATATAGTGCAACTTGATTGCCTAGCGGTTTAAACATAATTACGTCACCAGCTAGCACCTGAACATCATGCCCGTTATTACCACGAATTAGCAAATCATATAAATCAAAATGATCTACTACCACACCATGGCGCTTTAATTCAATATCACGCATCGAACCTTGTGCTGATGGACCACCTACTGCCATAATTGCATTCGATAAAGTTGACAATGAACTTAGGGTATAAGTTCCGGGCTGATTCGCCATACCGGCAATCGTGACCTGAATTGAGCGAACTTTACTAATGTTAGCAGCAACATCAAAGTTACGATATATTTTACCCAGCCGTTTTTTAAGATAACTATCTAATTCTCCAGATTTCACCCCTGTGACAGGCACTTCTCCGAGTTTAGGAATAAAAATTGTACCATTTGCACTAACTTTTGTATTAGTATCGCCATTTACTGCACCCCAAGATTGAATTTTCAATGAATCTCCAGGACCGATTAAATAATTACTGGGAACAGGAATATTCTGATCAGGCGCAAAGGAATCCGGCATTTGAAATAAATTTGAGCCATATTTTTTAAGGTTTAAGCCAGTTCGGATAAATACGTTAGATACAAATGGATCATAGTCAGCCATTTTATTTTCACGATGAGATTTACTTTGCTTTGGCATAGGTTCTGCATTATCAGTACTAAATTGTGTAGCTTGTGCTTTATTCAAGTTTAACATAGAGTTTTGTTGTGGCATGGTGCCACTGCTAGCAATAATCGGTGGCACCATCGTATCGTTGGAACTATTAGCTGTAGCATTATTAGGATTAGAAGCATTAGTATCATTATTACTACCGAAGAGCGAATTATCCCCACCATATTGCTGTCCAGAAACACCGAAAGAGTTTATGCCGCTGTCATCTGCAAAAGCTAAACCAATAAACAATAAACTTACAATAGTAACTAATGCTATTTTTTTCATAATCCCTCAATATTGCTTTATTTTTTTAAATAACCAGTTATTATAGCAAAAACAAATACGATTTATTAAGGAATCTGGCTATAGCCATAACATTTGTATCTATGATTACAAAATTAGGCTATAATACCCTGTTAAGTTTTGATTACTACGTTAGGTTTATTTATGAAAAGATTTGCTTTGGTGGGTTTATTTAGTACCTTATTTTGCTCTTATGCACAGGCTGATGGAGGTCTATATGTTGGGGTTGGTGCTGGATATGGTACGATTGGCTCTAATACAACAGGTGGGCTAAGCTACCCCAATGGATCTTCATCACAAGGTGGTGGCAATATGGCAGGTAGCGTCTATCTTGGTTATGATTTTAATCATTATGTTGGCATACAGGCAGATTACGACTATATTGCAAACGTTCAACTTTCCACCGGATCAATTCCTAATTCAGGTGTGAATGGTGATTTTAGTGTTAATCAGCAGGTGCTGGATCTTGGAATCACAGGACATTTACCTTTTTCACTATTTGCAGATGCCTTGAGTGGAATCTCACTCTTTGGAAGATTGGCGTTTGGTTATTCAACCACTACTTTTAGCGGTGGTCAATTGGCATCCCCAGTTGCAGCAGGTGGCTCAGTTAGTATCCCATCTAGTGCGTCCAACTTAGTCCCGGTAGTAGCCGCTGGTGCTGAATATGGAATTGGGCAAGTTGGTATCCGCCTTGAATATCAGTATATTGGTAATTCAACAATCAACATCAATGGACAAAACGCTCTTAATATCAATAATAACCTAGTATTACTTTCAGCCTTATATCACTTCTAAACTCATCATCTCTTAGACAGCAAAATAGAGTGGTAAAATTACCACTCTATTTTGCTAATAGCATACAAAAAACTTACGCTTTTTCAACTTTAGATTGAACTAGCCAATTTTTTGATTTTGAAATTGGTTTAGTTTCAACAATAGTAACTAAATCACCAATTTTATATTGGTTTTGCTCATCATGTGCTTGATATTTCGCGAATTTCTTCACGATTTTACCATACAAAGGATGTTTAACACGACGTTCGATCAAAACAGAAACTGTTTTATCACGTGCATCGCTGATTACTTTACCAACTAACGTACGAACAACTTTAGTCATAATTAAGCCTTCTCACGTAAAATAGTTCTAACACGTGCGATATCGCGACGTACTTTGCGAATTTCACTAGTCTTAGCCAATTGTTGCATAGCAACTTGCATACGTAAAGAAAAGTGAGACTTCAAAAGAGCTTCCAATTCTTGATTTAACTCTTCTGTATTTTTAGTTCTTAATTCAGTGTTAGTCATTATGCCCCCACCTGTCTGATTACAAATGATGTTCTAAATGGTAACTTAGCCGCAGCTAAACGGAATGCTTCGCGAGCTAATTCTTCGCTCACACCATCCATCTCGTACAACATTTTACCAGGTTGAATTTCAGCTACGAAATACTCAGGTGAACCTTTTCCGCCACCCATACGTACTTCAGCTGGTTTTTTAGAAATTGGTTTGTCCGGGAATACACGAATCCATACACGACCACCACGTTTGATGTGACGAGTCATTGCACGACGCGCAGCCTCAATTTGACGAGAAGTCAAACGACCACGTGACATAGATTTTAAACCGAAGTCACCAAAACTTACTTTAGTACCACGAGTTGCAATACCTTTATTGCGACCCTTTTGGACTTTACGGTATTTTAAGCGATTAGGCGATAGCATCTTTTTCTACCTTTCTTTTTCTTGGTGCAGGTTTACGGTTTGCACCAGGTTTTTTATTGGCTCTTCTATCTTCATCCTGTGTAGGTTTGAAGGCTTGGGCTTTATTTACATTGATATCACCTTTGTAAATCCAAACTTTGATACCAATAATACCATAAGTAGTCAACGCTTCAGAAGTTGCATATTCAACATCCGCACGTAGTGTATGTAGAGGCACACGACCTTCACGATACCACTCAGAACGAGCAATTTCAATTCCATTTAAACGACCAGAAGTTTCAATTTTGATACCTTGAGCGCCTAATTTCATTGCAGCTTGCATTGAACGTTTCATTGCACGACGGAAAGCAACGCGTTTTTCTAATTGTTGAGCAACTTGGTCACCAACGATTTGCGCGTTTAATTCTGGCTTGCGAATCTCTTCAACATTTACATGCAAAGGAACTGTAGTCATTGTTTGCAATTCTTTTTTGATTTGCTCAATGCCTTCGCCTTTTTTACCAATGATCACTCCAGGACGAGCAGTAAACAATGTTACTTTAATACTCTTAGCTGGACGCTCAATCACCACACGACCAACCGCAGCACGGCGACCGAATTTTTTCATGATGAATTCGCGAATTTTTACATCTTCAATTAAATTAGAAGAAAATGACTGGTTATTGGCATACCAACGAGAAGACCAATCTTTAGTAACTACTAATCTAAACCCACGAGGGTCAATCTTTTGTCCCATGTTGTTCTCCTATTTATAACCAACCACTACATTGATATGGCAAGTTTGTTTTTCAATCTTGCTTCCACGACCTTTAGCACGCGCTGTATGGCGTTTAAGGCTAGGACCCTTATCAATGAAGATTTCTTTTACTTTAAGTGCATCAATATCAGCACCTTCATTGTGTTCCGCATTTGCAATTGCAGACTCAAGCGTTTTCTTTACAATTCCAGCAGATTTCTTAGTGCTGAAAGTCAAGATATTTAGTGCATTGGCAACAGGTAAACCACGTACCAAATCAGCCACTAAACGCGCTTTTTGTGCAGAAACACGAATATTTTTAGCATAAGCTTTTACTAACATTTTCTACTCCTTAGCGTTTAGCTTTTTTATCAGCTGCATGGCCTTTAAATGTGCGAGTTAATGAAAACTCACCCAATTTGTGACCTACCATATTATCAGTAATATATACCGGCACATGAGCACGACCGTTATGTACAGCGATAGTTAAACCAATCATCTCAGGAAGAATAGTCGAACGACGTGACCAAGTTTTAATTGGACGTTTGTCGCTTTTTTCAACCGCGGTTAACACTTTGTTAACCAAATGATGATCCACAAAAGGACCTTTTTTTAATGAACGAGCCATTTTTATTCCTTACCTACTATTTTCTACGACGATCACGGATGATCATGTTATCAGTACGTTTATTACGACGAGTTTTATAACCTTTGGTTTTTTGACCCCAAGGTGAAACCGGATGCATACCTGCTGCAGTTTTACCTTCACCACCACCATGTGGATGGTCTACCGGATTCATTGCCACACCGCGTACGGTTGGACGAATACCTAACCAACGTTTAACCCCAGCTTTACCATATTGGCGTAAGCTGTGTTCGTCATTACACACGATACCAATTGTTGCTTTACAATCCAAATGAACCTTGCGGATTTCACCAGAACGTAAACGTAACTGAGCGTAGATACCATCACGACCTAGTAATTGAACTGAAGTACCAGCAGAACGTGCTAATTGAGCACCTTTACCTGGTTTCATTTCTACACAGTGAATAGTAGTACCAACTGGAATATTACGCAATGGTAATGCATTACCAGCTTTAATTGGAGCTTCTGCACCAGAGCTTACTGTTTGACCAGCTTCTAAGCCTTTAGGAGCAATAATATAACGACGCTCACCATCAGAATAGCATAATAATGCAATATGTGCTGTACGGTTAGGATCGTATTCAATACGCTCTACAGTTGCAGTAACATCTAATTTATTGCGTTTGAAATCAATAATACGATATTGTTGCTTATGACCACCACCTTTATGACGTACAGTAATACGACCATGGTGATTACGACCAGAACCACGCTTTTGTGATTCAGTCAAAGCTGCAAAAGGTTTACCTTTATGCAAGCCTGGAGTAACAATCTTTACAACACCACGTTGACCGGGTGTAGTAGGTTTTAATTTAACGATAGCCATTTGTCTTCGCTCCTGTTATTTCTGATTTGAAGCTAAATCGAAGCTTTGACCTGGTTTTAAGCTAATATAAGCTTTTTTCCAATTGTCACGACGACCATTAAAGCGACCAAATCGTTTTGCTTTACCATGAACATTTAATACACGTACTGTTTCAACTTGTGCGTTGAAGGCAATTTCAAAAGCCGCTTTGATCTCAGCTTTAGTTGCTTGTTTCAATACTTTGAATACTACTTGTTCATTCTTTTCTGCTACAGTATTTGCTTTCTCAGTAATCACTGGAGAAATCAACACATTATATAAATCCATTCTTAGCATGAGTATTGCTCCTGTACTTGTTCAATAGCTTTTTGCGTAAATACAACTTTGTTGCAACGTAACAAACTATATGGATCAATCTGATGTGCTTCTAATACTAATACAGTTGGTAAATTGCGCGAAGCGTAATATACATTTTCTGTCATTTCATCAACTACAACCAAAACTGTTTCGTTAGCTAAAGACATATTATTTAATGCACTAACAAACGATTTAGTTTTTGGAGTATCAATAGTTAATTCGTTAGTAACTACTAAACGACCATCAGCAATCAATTTTGATAAAATTGATGATACGCCAGCACGGTACATTTTACGATTTACTTTGTGAGTGAAATTCTCATCAGGAGTATTCGGGAATGCACGCGCACCACCACGCCAAATTGGAGAAGAAGCCGTACCAGCACGAGCGCGCCCAGTACCTTTTTGTCTCCATGGCTTTTTGGTTGATTTAGCAATCTCTGAACGAGTTTTTTGTTTACGGTTACCACTACGTGCATTAGCTAAGAATGCAGTAACTACCTGGTGAACCAAAGCTTCATTATATTCACGACCGAATACAGCTTCGTTTACACTAAGTACACCAGCGTCTTGGCCCTGAACATTAATTAATTTTAATTCCATTATGCACCTGCCTTCACACTTGGACGAACCACTACTTTGCCACCCTTAGATCCAGGAATTGCACCTTTAATCAGGATTAGACCACGTTCAGCATCAACACGCACTACTTCTAGATTTTGCGTTGTAACTTGAACATTACCTAAGTGACCAGCCATTCTTTTACCTGGGAATACACGACCTGGATCTTGGCGTTGACCAATAGAACCTGGCGCATTGTGAGACACAGAGTTACCATGTGATGCACGGTTTGAGCTGAAATTGTGACGTTTAATTGCACCAGCAAAACCTTTACCTTTGGAGGTTCCGGTTACATCAACTAATTGACCAGCAGAGAAAATTTCTACACTTACAGTAGAACCAGCTTGGAAGTTTGCAATTTCTTCGCCAGATAGAGGAAATTCTTGTAATACCACACCAGCTTCAACACCAGCTTTGGCATAGTGACCTTTCAACGGCTTAGTTACGCGGTTAGCTTTTTTAGCACCGAAAGTAACTTGAATTGAATCATAACCGTCAGTCGCTTTAGTCTTTACTTGAACTACACGGTTTGCAGCTACCGATAATACTGTCACAGGAATTGACGCACCATCTTCTGCAAACACACGAGTCATACCAAGCTTTTGACCTAATAATCCTAGACTCATTATATTTACCTTTCTTGTTATAACACCCTAAATACTTGCATATCAAGGGCTTGGTTACAATTGACCAATAGAACCCATAGCGATAAACGCAATAGGGAGCAGTATTCTATCATAATAAATACGATATCTGCAAATAAATTTGCGGGCAATTTCAAGTGCTTAGCCGGGAAAATTGTATAATTCGCTCTAGTAACGCAAATGATGGTGCTTTTGACTTTACTTTATTGATATAATCTCTAAAAGAACTTAGTTGACAGATACTGAAAACTACCTAATAAAGGAGATTAGCTATGGAACATCTGGTTAATTTTTGGCCGCTGCTGGGTGTAGCTGTTATTACTGTTGCGTTTATACTACGGATTAACCCCATGCTTGCGATTATCGCGGCTTTGCTTACCTCTGGCTTTGCCGCACACCTACCATTTGTAAAAATACTTGAACTAATCGGTAGCGGTTTTCTTAAAACCCGAAACCTTACATTATTAACGCTCTTACCACTAGCTGTAGTCGGATTAATGGAACGCCATGGTTTACGTGAGGGCGCACAGACACTAATCACCAAATTTAATCAAATGACTTGTGCCAAACTCTTAATTAGCTACTTATTTCTACGTCAACTCACCGCTTCAATTGGTCTAACTTCTTTAGCAGGGCAACCGCAGATGATCCGCCCGATTGTAGCACCCATGGTAGAAGCTATTGCGCTCAAACAGAACCCACAACTTGATAATACCTCACGGGAAAAACTGAAAGCACTTGCTGCGGCAACAGATAATATCGGCTTATTCTTTGGGGAAGATATTTTTGTTGCTTTTGGAGCGGTGGCATTAATTGCGACTTTTATGCATGAGCATAATATTCACGTCGAATTATTACACATCGCATTATGGGGGATTCCGACTGCTATTTTTGCACTACTTATACATAGCGCGCGAATTTACTCCATGCAACGTAAGTTATTACCGTATCAAAGTAACGCTAAAATGGAGAAGAACTAATGTTATTCACCATCAATCAATTTTATATTATCGTAGGAATTTTACTATCTACCATTGCAGTCTTCACGCTCTTGGATAAAAAGCACCCTAAGCGCTTGAGTAGTGGAATATTTTGGCTCATTTATGCCTTGATCTTTCTGGCGGGTAATTGGTTAGCAGATGCGGTGGTTGGCATTATGGTAATAATTATGGCATTACTTGCTGGTAGCGGTAAAGTTATCGGCGCTAAGCATCAGCAACCTGATCTAACACAGCGCCAAAAAGATGCTAAACGCTTTGGCAATAAACTTTTTATCCCTGCATTAACTATTCCGTTAATGGCGATAGTTGCTACTTTACTTCCCAAAGGATTTTCGATTGGTAATCTACAGCTAATTGACCCTAAAAGCGCAACCATCATTGGAGTCGGTCTGGGTTGTATTTTGGCATTATTCATCGGTGCATTAATCACCAAATCACGACCAACCCAAGGGATTCATGAAGCGCGCAGATTACTCGATGCATTAAGTTGGGCGTTAGTTTGTTACTGCTCAGCCTCCTATAGGCTAAGCTAAATTTATACAATCACTAAATTGTAATCCAATGGATTTAAAATTACC
>JAIEPY010000031.1 GCA_019748155.1 Burkholderiales bacterium
TTGGGTTTAAAAGTCCAAATGAGATGGTAGCTCAAGAGATTGCCTCTTGGTGCACCTGATTTCTGCGGATGCAAAATACAAGCTGATATAATGAACTTACCAATAACGTTACAATCTAAATATGCTCACTATACTAAATTAATAATGGAGTACGGGACTAATTTAGGTATGCCACACACTAAAGCTATGGGTAGTGGTTTATTTGAGTTACGTTTAAAGGGAGCTGAGGGTATAGCAAGAGTGTTTTATTGCACTGTCATTGATAGAAAAGTGGTAATGTTACATAGCTTTGTCAAAAAGACTGATAAAACACCAAAGCAAGATTTAAATTTAGCTATTAAGCGAATGAATGAGGTAAAAGCGAAATGATGACACATGAAGAGATGATTGAAAAAATGTTACAAAACCCAGAAGTTAGAGCTGAGTACGAACGTTTACAACCTGAATTTGCGTTGTTACGTGCGAGGCTTGAAGCTGGTAAAACGCAGGACGAGGTAGCGCAATTAATGCATACCAGTAAATCAGCAATTAGTCGCTTAGAGAATGGTGGTGGTAAGAGCAAGCATGCTCCAAGTATTGCGACATTACGTCGTTATGCCGAGGCTATAGGTTATGATTTGGTAATCCAGTTAGTACCACACAAGCCAGCGTGTTAATTTATAACCACTGATTTATGATCGGTGGTTTTTTATTTGGATGGTCTATCATTGTGAAGACGTTAACTTTATTTATTATCACGGCAATAGCCGAAATAGTCGGATGTTATCTACCCTACCTTTGGTTAAACCAAGGTAAAAGTTCGTTATTACTTATTCCTGCAGCATTATCACTGGCTTTGTTTGCTTGGTTGTTATCTTTGCACCCGACGGCAGCAGGGCGAATATATGCAGCTTATGGCGGTGTTTATATTGGTGTGGCTATAGTCTGGCTATGGCTAGTTGATGGGATACGCCCGACCATCTGGGATATGGTTGGTGCTGGAATTGCATTGTTTGGCATGGCTATCATCATGTTAGCACCAAGGAATTGATAAACTGAGGATAAAATTTATGAATGTTGTGGATTAAAAATTAAAGTGTAAAAATGCAAAACAACATATCTATTTTCAGGGACATTTATTATTTGCCAATGCTAATGTAATTGATTTGGATGAAATAATAAAGATTTCTTTAAATATGCAGCTTTTGCTGCGATTTAGTTCTTTTGCGATTGCACTGATTTTACGACCGCTTTCCAGTCCAACCTGAATGGTAAAGCGTTCTTCTTTGGTGATATGTTTGGTTCTTCCCATTTACTACTCCTAACATTAAAGTTCAGGAATAATGGAGCTTAACCTTTATATTTCAAGACTTGCTTGAATGTTTCTATTTGATTAAAAATTCGCCGGTGAGAATAGGGTGAGATGTAAATTTTTTTGATGTAGTATTTATTGTGTAAGTGTTTGATTTAATTGGTTGCGGGGGCTGGATTTGAACCAACGACCTTCGGGTTATGAGCCCGACGAGCTACCAAGCTGCTCCACCCCGCGATTGATGAGATAGTGATTATGCACTATTACAAGTGCTCCTGTCAAATCTAATTCATGGTTAGCTTAATTTATTGCTGAATACATACTTTTGTGTATTCGCAAAAATGGAGTAAGCTATGCAAAATTAGGAAACAAAACAATGAGGGTATTACCATAATGCATACTGAAGCAAAGTAATTATAATTGCTTATTAATGCTTTAATTAAACTCGTAGATTAGCAATCCCCTAGCATTGCTTGATGGTAATACAAATTTATATCTTTGATTTTCTCAGTTTACAGATGGTGCTGAGATTTGTTGCGTAAATTAAGACACGGTAAATAAGTTATAAGACACAAGCATGAAATTAAAAACATTCCAATAAAAAATCCATTTATTGCAAAATATTGGATTAACAACCCACCTGTTGCTGGACCAACAGCGCTTCCAAGATATTCAAGATCAATTGCTCCAAATGCTGTTCCGCGTGTCTTTTCTGGTGTAATCTCAGCGACTAATATACTGCTAGTAGGAAAGATGAGTAGTTCGGCGATGGTTAAGCTGACAACAAAGAATATTATTGATAATTTACCTATCGGCAAAAATATTAATAAAAAACTGCAGACTATCATTATTGAAAATCCACAAGCAATTACTAGGTATTGATTGCGATTTTTAATAACAAAATAAATTATGGGTTGTAATACAACTACTAGAATGGCGTTTAAACTCAGCATCCAAGAAAAGAAAATTGTACCATCAATAACACTTTTATTAATCACTAGCGCTAAGTTGCTAGATAATTGAACGTACAAAATATTAAAAATAGTAAGGCTAAGCAATAAAGTAATAAATAAACGATTTTTTAACAGTTCTTTTAATGCTGCAACAAATCCAGTTATTCCGTTATTATTTGGTATCGCCTTTTCTGAGCTGTAATTTCTAAAAGTAAAGATTAGTATAATCATATAAGAGAAATAAAGTAATGATGTTATCAAGAATGCTTGTATATTTCCTGCTATCCCAGCATACGCACCAACTAATGGCCCAAGAGCAGCGCCCAAATTTAGTGCCATATAACGTAAATGCAGAAATTTTACATTTTCTTTAGCATTTTGAGCCGTTTCACTAATGATAGCTCGTGATGTAGGTGAAAATAACGCACTACAGAACCCATTCAATAAACTTAATATTGCAAAAGCAATCATTTGCGGGATAAGTATAAGATACTTTGCTGTAAAATAAAATCCTAAATAAACCAAAGAACTTATGAATAGGGAAAGCATTAAAATAATGTGGCGTTTAAAATTATCTGAAATATATCCACCAATTACACTACCAAAACATAGTGCTAATGGCTGAAGTCCAACCACTAGTCCGATTGAAGTAATTGATAATTGAGTATGCTTAAAAAGATATAGGGTTAAAAAAGGCATACAAAGCAATGACGCTGCCTTGGTCCATAGTACTCCAAAAAGTACAGTGTAGAGTAGTAACTTACTGTTTTCATGAATGTTCATATATCACTATACTTAAAAACAGTTTGCAATGCCTAATTTAGCATTACAAATCTTATTACTTTATTCTAAGTGTGCCACTTAACATCTCCTGAGCGTGGCTGGTGGTGGTAGTGGTGATATTAATTCCACCGAGCATCCGTGCGATTTCGCCAATGCGTTCTGCTTCAGAAATATACTCAATTGTAGCCTGAGTTTGCCCTTGAGTAGATTGCTTCTGGACTAAAATATGTTGATCGCCACAACATGCCGCTTGTGGTTGATGCGTAATACAAATTACTTGTTTTGATATGCCTAACTGACGGAGTAATGTTCCCACGACTTCGGCAACTCCACCACCGATTCCAACGTCAATTTCATCAAAAACAATAAGTTCTGGTGGATTATTAATGCTTAAGGTAACATATAAAGCCAGAGCTACTCGCGATAATTCACCACCAGAGGCAACCTTGTTGAGTGGTTGCAAAGTCATACCCTGATTAAAGCAAACTAGGTATTGAATATTATCAATACCATTTGCAGTCCAGTTTTCATTTGGGCTTAGCTGTACCTTAAATTCACCGCTAATCGCCAGACTATGCAATAAACCAGTAACTTTGGTGCTGAGTACGACTGCTGCTGCTTTCCTTTTTTGTGAAACTTGTTCCGCGGTAGCTAAATAGTCATCTTCTGCTTGCTTTAGTTCTAGCGCTAATGCTGCCAGATCAGTATCTTGTACCAATTTGCTTAATTCTTGCTGCCAACGAGCTAGTTGCGGCAAAATTTCTTCGGGCATGATTCGGTATTTACGGGCTAAAGAGTAAATTTCATCGATCCTACCATCGACTATCGCTAGCTGTTCGGGATTTACCTCAATCTTATTCGCCACTAAATTGAGTTCATGCTCCAGTTCGCTGATTTCGGCTTCAATGCTTTCAGTTAATTTTATCACCTGATCTGCATTCGGTAAGTATTCACTGATTTTAACTAGTTTATTACTCATAGTAGCAGATAAATCAGTTAAGGAATTAGTTTCTCCATTAATTAAATCGGTAACAAAACCTAATTCCTGTAAAACAAAATTGGCATTAGCGAGCTGTTTTTGTTCTAATAATAATGTTTCCCACTCTTCTTCAGCTAGACCGAGTGCTTCTAATTCATGTATTTTCTCATCCAAAATTTCTTGTTTGAGAATCAAATCTTGACTAAATTCACGTGCTTGGGAGAGTTTGTTACTTAATTGATTAACTTTACGGTAGAGTTCCCCAAGTTTTAACACTAAATCACTAGCACCAGCAAATTGATCCAAAAGCGCGCGCTGCGTATCTGGCTTGAGTAGCGCAATAGAAGCATGCTGCGTATGAATGTCCAGCAACATTTCGCCTAATTCTTTGAGTGTGCCAAGAGTGACGGTTTGGCTGTTGATATATGCTTTTGAACGTCCGTTTATGTCAATTACGCGCCTGCAAATAATCAGATTTTCTTGATCATCACCAATAAATCCACGCTCTTGTAACCATTCTTGGACTTTTTGATTATCCACCTGAAAGCCGGCGCTAAAAGATGCTTGTGTTTGCCCGCTACGAATTAAATCGGTTCCAGCCTTCGCACCAAAAATTAACATCAGGGCATCAATTATTATTGACTTACCACTTCCGGTTTCTCCGGTTATAACCGTTAAACCAGAAAAAAAATCTAGTTCAAGTTGTTCAATCAGTAAAAAATCTTTTATTTGTAAGTTTAGTAACATAAAAACTCCGTGGATACTAAAACATATTCATCTGACTTGGTCGTTGCTAAGCTCCTCGCCTACCAGTATTTCGAATCTGCTTCAGTATATTTATATTAAGATACTCGTTTAGCCCAATCCAGTTTATTGCGTAAGGTATTATAGTAATTATAATTTGTTGGGTGCAGCAAATGTAATGGACGTTCAGCTTTTTGAATTATGATTTTATCATTATAGGCTAAGTTACAATACTCCTGCCCATCATAGTGTAAAATAGTCGTATTGTCTTTAATAATTGTTAATTCTATCACTACTTCATCACAGACTACAATTGGACGATTAGACATTGATTGCGGGCAAATCGGCACAATCGAAAATACTTTTGAATGAGGGTGTAAAATCGGACCACCAGCAGCTAAAGAATAGGCTGTTGAGCCTGTTGGTGTGGAAAAAATTACGCCATCTGATTTTTGGGCATGGACAAACTCACCACTAATACTCATTTCAAACTCGATCATGCTACCAATATCACCGCGGGAGATTACAATATCATTTAACGCCAGTGAATCATAGATAACTTGGTTACCACGCAACACCTTAGCTTGCAACAAGCTCCGTTCTTCCTTAATATAGGCATGGTTAACTAGCATATCTTTGATAACTGTCAGCATTTCACTAATTGCAATATCAGTCATAAATCCTAAGCGACCTTGGTTAATCCCAACTAATGGAATCCCATAATTTACAACTTGCCGTCCAGCTGAGAGCATAGTTCCATCGCCACCAACGATAATCGCCAGATCAATTTCATCAACCCAATCGCTTAATACTCCACAGCGGTAGCCCGGGCAATAAAAGTCATCAGCGACGCTAGAGTCTAAATAAGCGCGACAACCAAAGTCTTGTAGCCATTGTGCGAGCTTAGTAACTTGTGCAACTAAATGTTCGGAATTACGCCGACCAATGATCGCAATATTTTTATAATTTGTCATATTATTCCCAAATGTCAATAATATCTATAGTTAGGTCGATTTAAGCAAAACCCGATACCAGATTACGCCTAAAAATACCAAGGCGATATAAATCAATGGCAGAATCAATGCATTCTGAATTTGTATGGTACCCAAAACCAATACCAATAAACAAGATGACGCCATATTTAAGAAACTCACTACAGCTGAAGCATTGCTTTTATCTTCTGTACTATGTAATGCTAAAGCTGTTGTATTTCCATAAACAAAACCAGAACCAAAATAAATAATAATCATAGGCATAAACAATATGAGTGGTGCGTTATGCCATAGCGACAGCCCTAATAACAAGAGAATAATGCCACAACTAATAATAAGCAAACCAAATTTCAACGACTTATGCGGTTGCCAAAATTTACCGCAATAATTAGAACTTAAGGCACCACCAACAACTCCGATTACCGGAATCAGATTATAAGAACCGTAAGCATTAGGCGTAATACCCATCATCTCAATTGCAATAAACGGTGCTAATGCCGCAAAAGCATAAACTAAACCGCTACAAACACCTAAGAGTAAACCACCGCTAATCACCGCACGGCTACTAAACATTCGCCCATAACTAGTTAGCATTTCGCTAAAGTGAAATTTATGACGCTCAGTTTTTGAATACATTTCTGGTAATAAAAAGCTCACCAAAATAATAACTACGCTATATACTACCATTAGATAGAAAGAACTAATCCAGCCAAAGTTATTGACTAGAATTCCACCGATAAATACACCAAGGCCCGGCATAATCGCAAATGCCATCGTAAGTAGTGAAATTACCCGTGCGGATTCATTTTTAGTATATAAATGTGAGCTTAGCGTAAACGCCATTTTAAGTCCCCCTCCGGCACCTAATGCCATAATTGCGCGGGCTAATAATAGTAGCGCAAATGAATGGTGGAGACCCGCAAAAATTGATAATGCCGAGCCAATTAATGCTAGTATGCCACAAATAATAATTGTGTTTCTGCTACCTAAGCTATGCACCATTGGTCCATAGAGTAATTGTGCAAAAGTGTAGCCTATCAAATACCAGGTAACAGTCATACCTGCAGTAGAGTTGCTGATTGCAAAATATCGCGCGATTTCAGGTAACCCCGGGGTAAAAAATACCGCACCAATTGAACCAAACGAGATCAACATCATTAAGATTATAATATTTTTCATCGGCGCATCAATGATAAATAGTCATATTGGTAGCAATATTTTGAAAGCTGATTCTAAAATCAACTACTTGCTGCGATGGGTAACTACAGCTTTGCGAGCTTGGCTGTTCTGGATAGATAGTTGCTTCAACGTAGCGCTCAGGCTCACCCACGGTAAATCCATTAGCATCCAAATAATCACAGCGCCAGTACACTTGCTCTGGTTTATTACCGGTTGCAGTAAAATCCCAGCGTACAATGATATTTCCAGTTACCCGATCATGAGTTTTAGTTAAATTGCTAATTTCTACATCACCCGGCTTACCTAAACTTTTTACTTGGTTTTCAAGCTTATTGGGGTTAGTTGCGCATGAAGCCAAAGCTATACTTAATATTAAACTTGCTATATATCTTTTCATTTAATCACCTTTACTTTCGTTTTAATATATGTACTTGATTAATGATCTGAGTGATACTTTGTTTTGCAAGCGCTGGAAGATTATTTGGAGCTTCAGCTTGTTGCTCTAAAAAGGTTATGGTGAAATTATCACCAAACAAATTAATCACCTCATTACTATCCACGCTAAATGGAGGACCAATTTTGCTATTTTCAGCATAATTATATGTGATTAATAAGTATAATGCCCCTCTCGGTAATAATTCTGCCATTTTTTGTGCATACTGTATTCTTAATTTTGGCGGTAATGCCACGAGAGCGGCTCGATCATAACAAAAATCAATCTGTCCTAATTCAGATAAACTTAGCTTAAAGAAGTCACCGCTTAGCAACTCAATTGAGTTATGCTTTAAGTGGCTAAAGTCAGCACTTTTAAAGCTTTCCGCACTCAGGTTATTTTCAGCGAAAAATTGTTGGCAGGCAAGTAAACTTAGTTCACAACCAATAATTTGAGCACCGTGCTGATTAAGCCACAACATGTCAATGCTCTTACCACAAAGTGGAACAAATACTTTAGGCGTGGATGGTAATTGATTTAAAGGGTAGTGCTTTTGTAGAAACGCATTAATTTCCTCACGATGAAAACCTATATCATTATTTTTCCACTTTTGATGCCAAAAATCGTGATCCATAATACCTCCACTAAAAATTTATTCAGCGATTATAACAAAATTAATAACTATTTTATTTCCTAACATAAATATATTTCTTTTAAATTACCTCACAATCACCATGCAACTTATTGGTAATAAGTCAAGATATTTCGTTGTTCAACAACAGCTTATAACTAACAATAACAGTGCTATCATGGTTATCTCATTGATTTATAATCAAAATAAATTTTATGGAATTGTTGCATTCTGCGATTAAATTACGGTATGATTACGTACTTACACCAAAGTATTAGCTAGCCAGTTTTATTTTTAAGGTTTTATCAGTAGCATGTTTTCCTCTCTAGCTTATTACGAATCGCTTAGATTTTGACCAACCTTTTTAAGACAAGCTAGCTAATCAGGTGTAAGTTTCCCCTAGAATTGAGCAGCCTTCAGTGGCTGCTATTTTTTTGTCCGTTTCTTCTCTATTATATAAGCAAATAATGGTATTATTACGTATTATTACGGAATAAATTTCTTGCATAAGCTGTTTTTTTAGTCCTTATACGTCGTCGTAAATACTTTTTTGGTGTTCATGTACTTTGCGTACATTTCGCTTTTCAAAGAGTTTACTCCCAATCTAAGAACGAAATAACTATTTATATAAGAAGTCTAATATTAATAACTGTTTACTTGGTATATTATGAAAAATGACTCTGCTTGGAATAATTTTATTGAAAATTGTAACACGATTAACTCTGCTGCGGACTTGGCTAAATTTTTTGAATTAACGCTTACACCTGCTGAACGAGAAAAGATCGCCGCGCGCTATATGATTCTTGCTGAGCTAATTCATGGTAAAAAGCCGCAGCGTGAAATTGCCTCCAGTCTAAATGTCAGCATTTTCAACGTTACTCGCGGCGCTAATCAGCTTAAGTCGGCTAGTGCTGATGATAAGAAGCTAATTAAATTGCTGCAAGACTAATCCTATGAAATTATTAATTCAACGTGTAAGTTCTGCTAGTGTAAGCGTAGATAATAAGATTGTTGGCAAAATCGAACAAGGCTTACTGATATTTGTGGGTATTACTCATAGCGACAGCAAAAAAGATGCTAGCTGGTTGGCTCAGAAAATTACTAAACTACGTATTTTTAATGATGCGGCTGGTAAAATGAATCTTGCGCTTGCTGATTGTAATGGTGCAGTGCTGGCTATTTCGCAATTTACGCTCTATGCGGATGCCGCTAATGGCAACCGACCTTCATTTACTGCAGCAGCCCGCCCAGAGTTTGCCAATGAGCTATATCAGTTTTTTATTAGCGAACTTAAACGGCTTGGACTTAATGTTGAAAGCGGAGTCTTTGCTGCAGATATGCAGATTGAATTAATTAATGATGGACCAGTTACGATTATCTTGGAAAGTTCTCTGGAATTAAATCAATCTAAATAAGTTTGTGCAACAAATATTGTATAATCTGTGGAATAATAGACTGTAATATATGTAATTATTGTAAAAATATTTTACAATTAGCAAATTTTTGACATTGTTTTGTAATAACTAATATAATCCGTCCTATACTTACAATTAATATTAATTAGGGGGTTATATATGTTACGAAAAATCATTAGAGCAATTATTCCAGCCCGCGGCGAAATCTTCTTCAATCTCTTTGTTGAGGGTGCAGAAAACGTTCATCAAACTGCAAATATTTTTGCCAATATCATTAGTGCTAAAGACAAAGCCACTGAAACTCAACTATCCAGCGAACTACGTCAACAAAGACAAAAAGCACTCGAAATTGAGAAAAAAGTTATGGTGCAACTAAATAATCAATTCATCACGCCGCTAGATCGTGGCGATATTCAAGAACTTTCAGTATTATTATTAAAATTGACCAAACGAATTGTTAAAACTAATTCTAAATTACAGATTTATGCAATTGATATCAAAGCTGATGACTGCCTGATTGGTAGTGCTACTACACTACAAAATATTACTAAGGTTCTGGTTGATATTATGCACGCTTTGAAAGCTGGTAACTATCAACGGATCAGTAAAGATGAGCAACGTACCGATGAATTTGATGAAAATGGGATTGAAGACTTGCGTCGTGCAATGAAAGAAATGTATTCGGGAAATTATGATACAATGACTATCCTAAAATTAAAAGAAATTTACAAAAGTATTGAATCGGCAATTGACACCAGTGCCTCAATCGCTGATTTGGTAATGCAAATCTCTATCAAGGATATGTAACATGGCTTTATCCCTCTTTCTGGTTGCCTTAATTATTATTGCATTAGCTTTTGAATTTATCAATGGATTTCACGATACCGCCAATGTAGTTGCAACACCGATTGCGACTCGTTCTCTTTCTCCTTATCAAGCGATTATTATTGCTGCGATATTTAACTTTATCGGAGCGTATTTCAGTACTGGGGTAGCCAAAACTATTACCAGTGGTTTATTTGATTCGAGTTTCATCACTCATACCTTACTGGCGGCGGCATTATTATCCGCAATCAGCTGGAATTTAATCACTTGGTGGCTAGGAATTCCATCTAGCTCATCGCATGCTTTGATTGGCTCGCTAATTGGTGGCGTGTTAGTGAATGGTAGTTGGGGTGCTATCAAATGGTCGGGTTTATTTAGTAAAGTAATTTTACCAATGATTTTATCGCCAATTGTTGCCTTCTTCATCGCCTTGACCATTATGGTGATAGTCACGCTGCTGCTAGGCAATAATAGCAATCCACGCAAAACGAATAATTTTATCCGCGAAATTCAAGTTCTTTCTTCAAGCTTACTTGCATTCAGCCATGGCTCAAATGATTCACAAAAAACTATGGCGGTGATTACATTAGCTTTATTTAGTTTTGGCTTAGTTAGCTCGACTAATGCTATCCCTGGCTGGGTAGTTATTATCTGTGCAATTGCTATGGCTGGTGGAACACTAGCTGGAGGCATGAAAATTATTAAAACGCTTAGTAGCCGTTTAGCCAAACTAAAACCAGCGAATGGATTCTCGGCAGAGCTAAGTTCAGGAGCTTTGATTTTGGCAGCCTCTCATTTTGGCTTACCAGTTAGTACCACTCAAGCCGCATCTGGTTCGATTATGGGTGCTGGTTATAATGGGCGCGGCATCAACTGGATTGTGGTACGCTCAATGGTTACTGCATGGTTCTTAACCCTACCAATTACTGCTTTAATTTCAGCTGGTGTTTATAAGTTGATCTTATTTTTTGTTTAAGCTAAAATGATGGAGACAAATATCTTTTGAGTAGTAAAACTGTCAAGTCAAAAAAAGTTGAAGACCGCAAAGGTATTGCTCCCTATTTATACCATCATTATAAAAATTCCAGCATCCGTAGCCTGATTGTCAAACAATATGGACGAATGTTGTTACTTAAGTTAGCCTCAGAGCGTTATACGGTAATGCACGAGCAAGGCTTGGGCAATCCGGAGGTTGAAATAATTTATAAAGATGAGATCGAAGATAAACTGCCGCGTTATTTTTTTAGTAAATTAGAGGCTAAGGCTTATATCATCGATATCTGTTCGGGTAAGAATCACGATTTTTTAATTTAAGTTATAAATTTAGTCAATTTTTTCAAAAAAGGAAAGATATGAGAAAAATTCTTTTAAGTCTTGGTTTAGGAGTAGCTGCTGCAATGAGTTTTGCTAATGATTATCCAATTACTGCCGGAATTCCGCATGCAAGTAACGAATCTTATGTTGAAGTTTATGCCCATCGTGGAGCACGGAGTTTTGCCCCTGAAAATACTTTGCCAGGATATAAAACTGGTTTGGCCGTAGGAACAGACTGGGTTGATATGGATATTGGCATTAGCAAAGATGGTATAGTTTTAATTGATCACGACATTTGGCTTAATCCCGACATTCTGCGTAAAGATGGTAAATTTTGGGCAAATAGCAAGCAAGAGTTTTATAAACAGCTAGAAAGTGCGCCTGGTGGAATTGACAAAAATATTCAACCATACTTGGTTAAAAATCTAACGGTAGCACAACTACAACAATACGATGCTGGGATGTTAAATCCGAATAGTCCATATGCGAAATATTTCCCTGCACAATATCCGGTAAATGGCACGCCGATGCCTACTTTACAAGAGATAATTGACTATGTTAATTATACGACTAACAAAAAAGTTAATTTCCAAATCGAAATTAAAAATGATCCCACTCATCCGAAGTGGACAGTTTCTGATCGTGAGTTTGCCAAAAAAGTTAATGATATCTTAGTTAAAAATAATTTAGTTGATCGTGCTGAAATTCAGTCTTTTGACTGGAAGCCATTATATGAGTTACACAAACTAAATCCTAAAGTTAAGTTAGCCTTTTTAGTTGGTGGCGATGATATCGAGCGGATGCATTCTAAAGATAGCAAAGAAGCGGGACTGTGGAGTGGCGGTAAATTATTGAAAAATTATAATAACTCAATTCCACAGATGATTAAAGCTCTCGGTGGGTCTTGTTATGAGCCACAGGACACAGCTTTAACTAAAGAAGATCTTGACGAAGCACATAAGCTAGGTCTGAAAGTAGTGGTATGGACATGGCCGGAAAATTCAGGTGGGGTGTTTGATCCCGTTTTAGTTGATAAACTAATCAAATGGGGCGTAGATGGAATAATTACCGATGATCCGGCACAGCTTAATTCGATGCTCGCTGCACGCGGATTACCAGTTCCAAAAAATTACGGCGGTTTAAGTAAATAACTTATTGTATACTTTATCACCATCACGGGCATAACTATTGAAAAATCCGGTATACCATTGATTAAATGAGACACCGTGTGCCTGTGATTCTCCTATATCTGCCAAACTATCAATTCCACCGCTACGAATAATATGAAACTCATGGTTGGGTTTAAATTTGTTTAATAAATCAGCGGCTTCTGCGCAAAGTTGCAATGATTTGCTTTTTAGAGGTAAACCACTAACTCCACCACCAAAAGTTTGCGTAAAGTAATCAAATAGTTGCTCATCTTTAAGGTTAAGCTGAGGCTTAATTGATCCATAATCTATTGAGGTATTTCCTAGGTTGATTCCATCAAAATTTAGGCGTAAGAGCTCTTCCAAAATTGGTGCTAAACCTTCATTACTCAAATCAGTAGAAAGTTTTATCACTACCGGAAGTTTACGGGTACGCTTATCTAAAAATTCCTGAGCAATAATTTGCAGGCGTGGAATGATGCTACCGCCGCCGATTTTGATATTTGGGCAAGACTCATTGATTTCAATAAAGTCAATTTGTGGATGATTATGATATAACCACAAGCTATCAATTAGCTTGCTTAAACCCTCACTTTCGTCATAATCCGGTGAACGCATCACACTCCAGCCTATCGGGCAGCCTTTGATTTTATTGCTTGTGATATTTATTTGTGATAAAACCTGATCGCCTAAATTAGGTAAACCGAGAAAATTAATTGCCGCTTTTGAATTATACAAACTAATAAATGGTAATGAGATTCCATTCTTTAAATTACCCACACGTGAATTTGCGGTACTAGTGCCTCCAATATATGCTCCAGCACCTAATTTTGCAACAGTATCATAGCCTTCGCCATTTTTGAACATACCTGCCGAATTAGCTAGCGGTGCGCGGAATTCAATTCCCCACATGGTTATAGTATGCTTTGAGTGAGGAATAATGCTTTCTTTGGGATGATGGTGAATAAAATTATGCATAAACTCTTGTCTGCCCCATGAAGCAAGACGAATTTGCCAATGCGTGGGCAGTTTAGCAATCATTGGCAATAAGTAATGATAAACTTTACTTTGGAACTGTGGACTCATTACAAACCTTTTTAACAACGTACCATTTTACAACAAACTATTCCCGCAATTAAGCATAATAATCAACCATTTTTATAATATCCTATATAAATTTGATTTAGTTACTCACTATAATCGTGTATACTAACTCCATAACACCTTAACGAGACACCCATTTCTAAATATTGAAAACGCTGGAGTAAATAATGTTAGACAAAGTTATATATTTCGTTATTAGTAGCTTTCCATTATGTATGTGCATTTTATCATTACTGATTGCACTAAGTAGTCGTAATAAATTTAATCAGCGACTCTTTGCGTGTTTATTCTTTTTTGCGGTTGGTCTTGGTGGCATCTGGGGTTTCATTATGCA
Source organism: Burkholderiales bacterium (assembly GCA_019748155.1). GTDB lineage: Bacteria > Pseudomonadota > Gammaproteobacteria > Burkholderiales > UBA11063 > Aquella. Next base: position 14,126 of record JAIEPY010000031.1, read on the forward strand.
TGCTTTTTTTAGCTCCATCACTACCAATAATATCGGTTGGAAACCCAGCCCATTTGAATTCGAAATCGCCTTAGCTAATCTGGCACTCGGAGTTGCCGGAATTATTGCTACTTTTGCTAACTGGTCATATCGCGCTGCAGTCGTAACCGTCACAACAGTATTCCTCTGGGGTGCTGCCAGCGGGCATATTTACCAGATTATCATTAGTGGTAATCTTAATCCGGGTAACGCGGGAGCAATACTCTGGACAGATATTTTAATCCCACTAGTGCTGCTTATACTACTACCGCTGACTTACCCCCAAAAGAGTGACAACATAATTTACTACTAACTTTTATAGTTTTGCGCATTCAATTAGGCGATTTTGCGTAAATACATAACGCGGAAAACCAGTTAAACTCATTCCAACAAATGGCGTCCACTGGCACTTGCTTGCCATTTGTTCATCGCTAAGCGTGCTGTAATTGACAATATCCACCAAAACTAAATCGTCGTTACTCTCAAGTTTAAAGATTCGCTGTGGATTAGTGTGCAATAGCTCAATTATCTTCGCCAAGGTAACTTTACCCCCTTTCCACGCGCTAATCATTAGCGGCAGTGTTGTTTCAATCCCTGGCACACCCGATGGGCATTTACATAATGGTTGCGCTTTTTCACCCAGTTTATGCGGAGCATGGTCTGAACCAATGGTATCAATCAGCCCATCATTTAACGCACGCCATAAAATATCCTGATCAGTTTTATTACGTAATGGTGGATTCATTTTTGCACGTCCTTCAAGCTGAGGGTACATGCTCTCATCCAAAAATAGATAATGTGGGCAAGTTTCGACATAAACTGGTAAACCACGCGCTTTAGCTTGTTTTACCAGCTCAAGCTCACCAGCCGTGCTGACATGTAAAATATAGGATGGTACAGCGTAGATTTCAGTTAATTTGATTACCAGATCGACTGCCTTAACTGCAGCCTCTGGAGCCCGGATAATTGAATGGTATTTAAAATCGGTTTCACTGCTATATTTGGCGGCATTTTCACGAATAATCAGCTCATCTTCGGCATGTAGGGCAATTAGCAGCCCGTGAGCCTTTGCCAGCGCATAAATTGCATGCAATGATGCTTCATCATCCATTAGTAAATCACCCGTTGAAGCACCCATAAAGACTTTTAGCCCAATGATTTCATCTTTAACTTTGACGATTTCATGGAACTGATTTTTATCTGCGCCAAAAAATAGTTTATAGCGTAATGGCAAATTAACTTCGGCTAATTGCGCATTAATTATCGCAAATTTACTATGCAGACGCTCTTGAGTCGTCGTAGCTGGTTTGGTATTTGGCATATCAAAAACCGTCGTCACACCGCCTTTTAAAGCTGCTTTGGAGGCATGCTGCCAATCTTCTTTATCCTCCATTCCGGGTACCCGAAAATGGACATGCGGATCAATTGCACCCGGTAACGCCAGCAAATCGCTGCCATCAAGCGTAATATCCTCATGATAATCACGGATTATTGTCTGCCGCGTTTCATCCGGCATAAGTACATTAGTTATTGTAAGCATATTATTCACCTTCCCAAAATTCTTGTGGATAATTCACCACACCATTAATCTGGCGCAAAGAACCATCAGTTAATTCCAGCACCATAAATGCTTCATCTGGCACTTCAAACGGAGTCCTTAATTTTTACTACTAACCCAGCCATATTTTTGCTCACCAAATAATTGAGCTCTGGATACTTCGGTAAAATGCTCTGGAGTTTCATCTTGACCAGATACAACACGCAAGTAAGGATTGCCATTAGCATCGGGTTTAGTGGAGTAATCGGCAATTAGACGATAAACATCTGGGTATAGTTTTTGTTTTAGCTCAATAAGAGACCACAGCATTGCTTCAACTTGTTTTTGTGGTTTTTTAATTTGTGCTTTTAATGCTTTAGCTATTGGCATAAGAAGCAAGCTAATAATCACTCTATCATTAATGAGAGCTAAATTCCATGCTCGGGTGGCAAAATTGACTCCAAGCTCAAAATTTCCTTTGACAAAAACATTTAGCTCAGTATTAGTTTCCAACATGGACATAATCGCAGCTGAAATACTAAAATTATGCGCTACTTTTGAAATATTCTTAAATTTCTGATAAAAATCATCGTTTTTTGAGTTATTCATATTTTTAAAACCTACGTTAAACAATTAAATATATCTAAATCAATCGTTGATAGCAATGCTTGCTGTGCTGGAGATAGCGGCTTTTTGATACAATCAAGCATTCCATTGATCAGCATTGGATTATCTTCATTATAAATCAGATGAATGGTGTGGAATATCTGCAATATCTGATCATTACCATTTTTTAATTCATCATATAATGGTAATAATCCCGCTAAAAGATCCTCACCTTCTAACCAACCATCAAATCCACCATTTTGGTTATTGACGGTTAGCGTAATAATAATTTGCCCATTAATTTGTTTATAATCAACAACATATTTTAATAAATGTGGCTTGATTACATCAAAATTGATTTCTTTTGGAGCATAGCGAAACATTAACACTAAATCACCAAAATTAGTGATATGGAAAAACACATCAAAATATTTCGCGAGCAAGTCTGCTTTGTTACCACTAAAATCGCCATAATTGTAAGTATATTGAACACCGTGAGTATTAAGTTTGGCACGCTTTGATAAGGTTTTCATCTTATCGCGGCATTCTTTGCTGATCGGTTTATCTAACTTACAAAATTCATAATATTGATATTCACTCATAAGCTTACCTTAACATTTTAACAAAATAAGATTTTAACTCAAAGCAGTTTAGTATTAGCAGATAAAATATCCACATCTGCATTCTCAAAGTCTTTATCATTAGTCAATAATACTAAATCATTATCTCGACAGAGCATTAAAATAGCCTTATCATTAAAATCCAAACTATCTATTACTAAGAATTGATGTAACTCATCTCGAGTGAATACTTTCCCGATTAGTTCAATCCGGGGTAGAAGTTTTTGCTGTACAATATTGTAAATATCTTCAATCGCATCTTTACCACTTTGGCTACTCCGGTAGCTTTCTTTATATTTAAACTCTGATACTGATAGGTGGTTCTGTAGTAAATATTTATTATACTCCATGCGAGTAGCTCTATTTATAAACTCAGAAATAACGGTAAAATCTGTTACTAATTTATTCTTAAATTTTGACAACTCTCCAAAAATTGTTGAATATTTAGTTTCCCAACTAGAACTAGAGCTCCAGAACAAATAAATCAATACATTAGTATCAATAAATACTGAGCGACCACCCAACTCTTTAATTTGATTTTTATTATAGCGATTTGCCATTATCAGTCACCTAAAATATCGTCAATAGACTTTTTCAATCGATCAGGATCACTATAAAATAATTTTGCGGTTTCTACGACTCTTTTTAGTAAAATCACATCTTCTGGCAGCATGTTTTCAACCGATAAGCTGCTTTTCATTATTTCAGAAGGGTATTTCCCATAAAGTTGTCCAATTGATGTGTTGAGAAACGCAGAAGTTAGCATCTCAATGTTTTGAAAATCAAGTATTACCACCCTCATTTCATCAAAAGCTTTTTCAATCCGTTTATAGACTATTTCACCATCTTCTGCTTCAATTGCAAAAGAATTGCCGATTGTATTATAAATATTTATTCTGATTTGTTCCATCTTCATATTCCTAAAAAATACCCTGTTCAACAGTTTCTGACGCTAGCTTATATGAATTTTCATCATCGGTTTTAAACTCCATCGTAATTATTGTACCAGGAAACTCAAACTCTAATTCCTTTACACTCTCTACACCATGAGAAAAGCTATAGAAACCATTATCACTAATAATTTGCATGGTACCGCAATTTTTACTAATAAACTCTTTTAGCAATGCTAAACCAATCCCACCAGAAATCTTGGTCTTAGTCGTATGACCATTTTGAATTGCCCATTGTATCGCCTGAATTGACGACAATTTAGAGCCAAAACGCTGGTTCACGCTGGTTTTAAATCCGATACCTAAATCTGTAATCGTAAACCAAATCGAATGTTTGGCCGGAAAAAATTGTCCGCAGGTATAAATAAAATCGGTGTTACTATGAATTTGTGCGTTTACAAACATTTCATAAATAGATTCGGTAATTTTCCTTTTCAATGCACTACTTAAATCTGGCATTTCATGATGATTAATCAAGTATTTTGCTATATAATCATTAAAATAACGACTATCACTTGGTTGCAATTTTAAGTAACGAATGACCGTATGATTGCTATCTATAAGTCGTTCAAAACCATAATAGGATAAAAACTCATTGCGCTGGAGTATATTTTGAATCTTGTGGGGCAACTCAATAAATTTCACGCTGACTAGCTCATCTTTCTCAAGTTTATCTAAAATTGCGCCCAGTGGTGCACACAAATTAGCACTAAACCAATTTCTAAAAGATACAGATATCGTGGACAAAAATTTGCTATTATTAGTTTGATAAAACGAAACTAACTTTTCATAACCATCAATATTTGGGCTAATATTATTTAATACCTGCAATTTTTGCATATTAATCAAATCTTCTTTTAATACAAATAATTTTAATGCCTAATTTTACCGTGAGCATCACAACTTAATCCAGATATTTATGAAGGATGGCTTGTTTTTGCGCGGGTGCAGCAGCAATTATTGCCTGAGCTGCAGCAATTTCAACTTCTAATACTTCAATTTGGCTGACAAGTTGCTGTTGAACTTCAAGCGGAGGTACAGGGACTAAAAGCTGAGAGTAAATTTGCCCATTTATATTAGGTTGAGATGATCCTGTTTGGTTTTCTCGTATCCATAGCCAGTAGCGCTTTGTGGTTGTAAATGTTTTTAGAAATTTTGGTAACAACTTTTCCTGATCCATTTTAAACCGAATTAAATATCCAGCAAATAGTGCTTTTCCAATGGCATTGCGATATAAAAATGTTTTCCCAACCGTATTACCAGATCTGGCAAAAAGAAAATCATTATCATCCAATAAGTATTTAGCATCAATATTTGAGGCAGTTTTAAAATCATCATCTAATGCGCCATCTTCATTTATATCGGTTATACGAATGTAACGAATATCAATTGATGGATTACCATCAATTGCCTTTTCGGTTGCTCCGTACTGTGGGTTACCTATGCAAAGTTTACCCAGCGCAATTTGTGGTGCTTTAATATCATTGATTAGCTTCTCAATTATTTGCCTATTTTTAACAACTTCGTTTTGTGCCGCGAATACCAAATCATCGATGGCTTGGCACTCGGCAATAATCAGCTTCTGAATATTCATCGGAGGCACTGGAATTTTTAATTGTTTTAAGTTCTCGGCAGAAATTGATGGTGGATTTGCTTTGGAAGCTATATCAGTTAAATTTACTCTTTGGATAAAATAATGAAATAGGTACATTGCCAATAAGTGATTTTCTTGTATAAGTGTAATCCCCATAACATTATTATCAAAACAAGCACGACTAACTAAAATACGTTTTTTATTGGTATGAATTGCTTGTCCAACCTTTGGAAATATAATCGTATTTTTAGGAAATATTGTTGCCTTCAATTCTGTGTTAATGATTAATTCTGAAACATAATTATTGGCCTGATTCATTATTATTTGATTCTCTGGCAAATTCATATCAGAAACCTTAAAGAATGGAATATCTGCGCTATTCACTCCGCCTTGATATTTTTCTTGAAAAGTATCGCCACCTTTGATTTTTACATCCTCAATATCACCTAATTTCTCTAGTGGATATTTACTAGTTAGCGAAGCTTCACTTTTTAGTGCTAAAGAAATTTGCTTGTTAAATTCGACACGGTTAAAATCAAGCATCTGCGCTAATGGCACTATCGTAGCATAGTCACACAATTCTTCAGGCACAGCAACAGTTTCACCCTTAAAATTAGCTTGAATCAGGTTGTTGATTTTGTGTGGATTATAGCGGTTAATTTCATCATATAATGGTGTAACATGATGGTTATCTGAATTGCGGATTAATTTAATTCCCTCGTTACCCTTAGCATTACTCCATTCATAACCAAGAAACTGTTTTTGTTCTTTATTATCCGCAGGTGCTTTTACCACCACTACCGGATTATTTTGGCTTTGACTTAATACAAAATAATAGAGCTTTTCCATCTCCTGTTCACGGCAATAGCGGATATAGTTACGTTGTAGTTGTGCTTGTTGTTCAGCTTCGCTTTTATCACGAAAGCTTCGGTTTTTAAGTAGGTTCTTAGTAGTAGTTAAATTATCAAAGGCTTTACGATAGCTAAAAAACATTTCCTGATCGAGTAGCATTGCACTTGGTTCACCTTTTAATAGTGAAACATAATCGACAATATTGATGCCAATATGCTGGCAATAACGTTTGACCAGATAATCATCCTGATACTGCTCTTCATCTGGACTAACTCCATCAGCATGTAAACTAAACCAATCCTCAACCCGTTCGCGATAATAATCACACGCGGCGGGTTTATCTTCTTTTTTACGCAAGAATAAGGTTACGGTATTGGTTCCGGTTTTTCCAAAGGTTCCACTACCTAATTCAACAATCGCTACAATATCAAACCATTGCAACATAATTTCGCGCGCTTGAGTGTAAGTAGCATCACCATTGGATAACACCGAAGAGGGGACGATTATTGCCGCAATTCCACCCACAGCCAATAGCTGCTTGGCGCGTTCAATAAAAAATGTTTCAATACTATTAGAGGTATCCAAACTTGCGATTGTCGCACTTAATGAGTATTTATCACGGTCGGCTTCAGATAGCGTCTCCAAAAATCCCTTGACACTATATGGCGGATTGGCAACTAAGACCTGAAAAGAGTTGTGCTTTAGTTTAGTATGGTGCGCCAGCGCGTCACCATAAATAATCTGGATTTCATCCTGCCCATACATAAATGCTGAAACTTTGGCAACCTTAGATAAGCGGTATTCTTTTTCAATACCGTAGAGCTCGGCATAATAATCGCGGGCAGCGCCTTTATGGTATTTCTCAATGAATGGCGTAATTTGTTGCGCTAACTCAGTCAAAAAGTGACCAGCACCACAAGCATAATCAATACAGCGTGGTGTAGTATGGCTGTCTTTAATCAAGTTTTCTAGCGGTAGGCTTGACATGATAAAGCGTACCAGTGGCATAGGCGTAAAAAATTGTCCTTCGCTTTGCTTTACTCCAGCATCAAGAAAGCCTTCAAACATATCACCCAAGAATTGATTTTGAGTTTCTGATTTAAGCCGATAATCTTGCCACATTTTAACTACGTCAAGCAGGATTTTAGCATTTTGATAAAATAATCGCTCATTATGAACATCAAGAAAAGCAAAATCAGAATTAGTGAAGAATTTTAGTTGACGAAAATAATCTTTGATGGTATTTTTAGTGACATTAGGGTCGCGCTTAACATAACGAAAAGCCTTATCAATTGCGGCATTATCAATATAAGTTACTTCTTCGCCTAGAAATTCGCGCATTCCGATTTGATAAAGCTGCTGCAAGCGATCTTGTAGATCAAAATAACTATCGTAGGCAGTACCTTTCCAGTAAAATTTTAAATCATGCGCATTTTTGCTTTCATCAACAATTTTACACAAAAATAAGTTGACCAGAATATCAAAGGCATTTTCTCGTCCAGACACATTGTATTGCCGCAAAATAGTTGCAAATTTATGATATTGTTTTTGCTCGACACTTCGCGAAATAACGGTTAAATCATCTAACGTATACTTATCTTTGCCGATGTGATAAGCCTGAATATTATCTTCAAAAATTCCGCGAGTAATAAACTCTTTCTGATAGGTATCGCGCCACACGGCAAAGCGTTGACGTAAATCCTTAACATTTTTAAAACTTAATAATTGCGGGTTCGTTTCTAAATAGTCGTCATTATCCTTATGAGCAATAATATTACTTTGATAAACTACTTCACTATTATCTATTTCACTGGCATAAAGGCATAAAAATTTAACATCCGCAATTTGCTGCGCATAACTAAATAGCTGATCACCATCATTAAGTGTATCTTTCCATGCTCTATCAAATTCTCGCCCCCAAGTTTTACATTCTATCAACAAAAGTGGTTTATCACTATAATCTTTAACTAAAATATCAGCACGACCACCGCTTGCACCATGTCCAAGCTTCCACTTAGGTTCTAATTCTAAATGTTTTGGCTGATATCCTTTTTCCAATAAGCGATTAATACATTCTAAAACTACAAAATTCTCATTACTTGAAAAATTACATGTTTGGCGTTCATTAATTATTAATCCATTGTTTTCAGGGTACTCAATAAGCTTACTATTAAAATCTACTTTCAGATAACAATCATGCATTGGAAAATATTTCACATATTTATTTAACTCATTAACAAAACCGAGCAATTCCAACAATTTAACTAAATTATTTTCCACTATCATATTACAAAACCTAACGTAAATCTATTAGTTTATTTATATTCTAAAATACATTCAAAATACTGGTGACGTACATTACATTAATTGTATAATAAAGTCAAGTAAATGACAAACAATAATCGAGTAGATAATCTTTAATTGAAGGTTATTTTAGCATTGACAAAAATAACATTTGCCCATGTTGCCATTAATTCAACATCTTTGTATTTTAAGGTGGAAGTAAGCCCAACCCCAGGTAAAATAATTGGCGCATCATTCGACCATGAGGGCTTGATTAAAACCATTGGTGTATAGCCAAGTCCCCATTTCCAGTTGTTGCTATCAAAGATTGAATGATATTTTTGGTAGGTGTATCCTACGTGAGCTTCTGGTTTCCAGTAAGAATCGGAAAAAGCGATTGCAAATAAGGTATATTCTTCATCGGTGTCATAATTATACCAGGTTCGGGCATAGCCGGCACCATAAGGTATTTCGTTTAAACCTTGTGGGTCTGCGGGAGTTTGTTCAGCAACACCAGTTGGCCAATGAGCTGTTATTGAAGTGTGGTAAGCATAACCACTAAGCATTAAACCATTTTTACCTTCGCTTTCAGCCATAACTAGCCCGTGTCCAATCTCACACAGCCATTGTGTAGCGGCACCACAAGCATATGAATCAACGGAGTATAATCCACACAATAACAAACTAATAAATTTTGCCCTAGCCACAACGATTTCAATCTCTAAAAATTATTTAGCCCGTGATTTTATCATGAATCACGAGCCTTGGCTTAATTACAATAATTGTAGCAGGGTACTGATTAAATATTTATTGTAGTTGGCTTATCCTCATTAATCGTATAAATTGTCATACCATCACTGTGTTGTTTACTCCACTCATGCTGCTTGGATTCAATTAACTTCTGTGTAATCTCATAACCTTGCTGATAGTGCAAGTGAGCTGATTCAGCACTAAAATTGTAGTCTTTACTGTTGAGTTCAGTGCCTTTTCTTGAGCGATAAATTACATGGACTAAATCCAAACGATGAGCATTACCCAATTTCAAAACTGCTTTCACATCAGGATCGTGTTTGACTTCCGCGGGTAGTTTAGAACCAAGGAATTTTATCGCATGTGATAAATTTTGTGCAGTAGAGTAAATTGCGTTTGAGCGCTTAGAGTGTGACGAATATTGAATATCCTTAATCCGCTCTAACATACCATCCATTGTGTGTGGTAATGGACCTGATGCTGAGAATAAATCAAACATAAAGCATAGCACATTGCAGATATCATGTTCAGTATCCGCAAATTCTTCCAGAACTTTAGACAGTGGAGTATTGGCATAAACCCCACCATCAACATAATAGCGCCCATCAATTTCAATTGCTGGAAATCCAGGAGGCAGAGCACCTGAAGCCATAATATGCTCGACAGTAATTTTCTCTTTACTGTTATCAAAAAAGACAAAATCTCCGGAAGCTAATTCAGTTGCACCAAGGCAAAGACGGACATGTCCCTGATTAAGATATTCAAAATCAATAACCTCATTTAGCGTTTCTCGAAGCGGTGATGTGTCATAAAAGCTTAACTGATCAGGTGTTACATGGCTAAGTAACCAAGGACTAAGCAACTTAGGCTTATAAAAACCAGATTGTCCTAAGTGTAGCGCGTGTTGTGCGCCAAAATAATTATGAATTTTAGACATTCCGGGAAAGGGGGAATTCGGTAATGGTATGCTAACCGTGATTTTGTTCCAGAATTGTTTTAGCTTTTCCAACCTTTTTTCTGGTGGATTACCAGCGACAATTGCAGCATTCATCCCACCGATTGAAATACCAACAACCATATCCGCACGATAATCATGTTCATATAGTGCTTCTACACCACCAACCTGAAATGAACCAAGAGCTCCACCACCTTGAAAGACATAAATTATCTTACGATTTTTTTTAGAAGCTGTCGTGTGGTTTATATGGGTGGCAGTTTCACGATTTAATACTTTTTTTGCAGATGTCATAATAAATTAATCTTTTAAATAATCATAAACAACCTCACCAAATCCCAGTGTGAGATCAGCGACCAAATGTGTTCCACTTATAACTTTGCGTACAGGAAGCTTAGCAACTGGTGCTAGGGCATGCTCGAATAATTGCAAAGCAGCAGGACCTGTCCATGCACCATGAACGGTAACATCTTTAAGGAAATATTCAACTAATTGGCAAACGCTTTTGTCCTTACCATTAGCATGCGGAATAATTTTTAATAGGAAATTAGGCGTTTTTTCTAAGCCTTCCTTAGTTTTTTGCTTGTCTAGGGAATAATACTTAAACCCCATAGTACCAGTAGCTACTGGCACACTATTATATTTTAGCGTTCCAACTATGGTATCAACATCAATTTCTAATTTAGGGTTAGCGTATTTCTTAGGGAAACCCCAGATTTCGCGACCAGCTGCAATTGGTGCTAAATTATCTAAAAACATCATGTGGGAATAGGTGCCTTCTTTACCCTCAAACTCGACTTCAATTACTTGACCAGCTTCAGTAAAGCTACCAAAACCATGCGCATCCGGCATTTTCATAAATTCAAATTTAACTACATTGCTAATAACTTTTAATGGCTCAGGAACTATAGCCTGTAATGCATCATAGTCAGTTTCATAGGAAATAATCAAGTACTCACGATTTTTAAATTTATAGTCGATTTGCAGAGCGCTTGGTGAGGTAAGTGGCATTGCAAATGCACTCTGTTTAATTTCAGCGATGTTCATGACTCAGTTCTCCTCTTTATTAAAATAAGATGCTGTTTGGATTGTAACATATATTTTGATTAATCTAGATATTTTTGCTGAAAATA
>JAIEPY010000131.1 GCA_019748155.1 Burkholderiales bacterium
ATAGGCTCGTTATTCCCATCGACAGGGCTAACAGCGGACTTGCACCGCCTAGATGCGCGCCATGTCTGGCGCACTAAGAAAAATGGCACTGAATTTAACTCAGTGCCATTTTTTGTAATTAGCATGAAGCTATCGGCTTACCAGCCGCGACGATCACCACCACCGTTATTGTTTGAGCGGAAAGATCTTTCACCTGCTGGTTTAGGTTCTTTAACTTTTACAATAATTTGACGATTTTTATGAGTAGTATCATTTAAATTTTTGATACAGTTAGCTGCATCTTCCGCAGTAGCCATATCCACAAAACCGAAGCCTTTGCTACGACCTGTAAATTTATCAGTAATTACTTTTGCTGACTCAACTTCTCCATGAGCGCTGAAAATTTCGCCTAATTCTTCACTAGTAATAGACCACTCTAGACCAGCAACAAATAATGATTTTTGCATTTAATTTGCCTTAAAAAAATAATAAAAAATGATGAAAAACTTTAGACCGGAATATTAGTGGACTACATAAATTAGACAACACAATAATTTAAAGAAAAAAGATTTTACATAACTAACCGCTACTATAACATACTTCCGCTAAAGCACGTGAAATATTTTAAACTTTCGATGCTGCAGCGCAAAAAAACCCGAACAATAAATGTTCGGGTTTTGCACATTTCGATAAACGAATTAACGTTTAGAGAATTGTTTACGACGGCGTGCTTTACGTAAACCGCATTTTTTACGCTCAACTTCACGAGCATCACGAGTAACAAACCCAGCTTGTGATAATGCTGATTTTAATTCTGGATTAAAATCGATTAACGCACGAGTGATACCATGACGAATCGCTCCAGCCTGACCTGATTCACCACCACCATGCACATTGATACGAATATCAAAAGTAGCAAGATGATCAACCAATTCTAAAGCCTGACGTACTACCATACAACTAGTAGGACGAGCAAAGTATTTATCATATTCTTTGTCGTTTACAGTAATCTTGCCTGAACCTTTAACGATGAACACGCGAGCCACTGAACTTTTACGACGACCTGTACCATAATTGTAATTTCCAACCATTTTGCAAAGCCCCTATTAAATCTCTAATTGTTTAGGTTGTTGAGCAGTATGAGGGTGAGACTCACCGGCATACACTTTCAATTTCTTAATCATTGCATAACCTAAAGGACCTTTAGGAAGCATTCCCTTAACGGCATTGATCAAGATTTTCTCAGGAGCTTTTTCCAACATTTGGTTGAAAGTACGAGAATAAATACCACCAGGATAACCAGTGTGACGGTAATAAATTTTTTGCAAAGTTTTTTTACCAGTAACAACTAATTTGTCTGCATTAGTAACAACAATAAAATCACCAGTATCCACATGTGGGGTGTAGATAGCCTTGTGTTTTCCGCGAAGTACGTGTGCAATTTTAGCTGCTAAGCGACCCAGAACTTTGTCCTGAGCGTCTACAACAAACCACTCATGATTTACTTCATGAGCTTTTGCTGAAAAAGTTTTCATATATATTTCCTAAATTTTAATAATTACAAATACCTGATAGATTTATATCAGAGCCAATTAAGACATAAAATATTTGTAACGGACGGTAAGTGGTAGGCACGGATTATATCATAAGCGCCCTAGAATATGCAAGCAATCTTTAAGCAACTGCTGCACATTATGTGTTTAGGGGTGCAGTAACTAGATTTACTTAATGCTTTTTACATGCTATATTAAGTATTTACTTCATTCAAGATCACTGGATTATTTACGTAATACTTCAATCACACCATTAACATTAAAGGTTTTAGCAATCAGCCAAGTAAAATTAAACTCATTGCCTCCAACTTGAATCGTAAACGTCATGATTGCTTTATTATTGCGGCATACTGTTCTTAACCCCACAATATGCAATTTCTCACTGGCAAATAAATCGGTTAAATCACGCAATAAGCCATGACGATCATTGGCAATAATTTCTAGATCAGCACTAAAGGTTGAGTTTTTAGCAACACTAGCCCACTCTACGCTCACTACTTTATGCGGATGAAGTTTAGCCTGACGGTTAAAATCCTGACAACCCACGCGATGAACTACAATTCCATTACCCTGAGTAATAAACCCAACTACCTGATCACCAGGTATTGGTTTACAACATTTAGCAAAATTAGATACAATCCCACTCACCCCGTCAACCAAAACGCTGCCACTTTTTGCTTGCGACTTAGGCTTATCCTTGCGCTCTTGTAAACGTTTCTCTAGTTCACTGGCAGTTAAATCCTCTTTGGGTTGTGGAGTTGCAGCATGAATTAATTTCTCAATCACATCACGCAAGGTTGCGGGCATTACATCACCCTTACCTATCGAGATTTGCAGCTCTTTCTCATTAGTATGGTTCATCTTACTAACAATATCATCCACTTTAGGCCGAATCAATGAAGGAAATTTAGCTAACTCACGCTCATAGACCTCTTTTCCGGTTTCAAGAAAATCTTCATTATTCAAATCGCGAATATAACGACGGATATGCCCGATTGCTTTACTGCTTTTGACCCATCCTTCATGCAACCAATTAATACTTGGTCCACCATTTTTTATTGTGAGAATTTCTACCCTTTGCCCGTTTTTTAGCGGAGTTGACAGCGGTACAATTTGCCCATCAACTTTAGCTCCACGACAACGATGCCCGATAGCACTATGTACGCCATAGGCAAAATCAATCGGAGTTCCACCGTTTGGCAAAGTAATTACCTTACCATTGGGTGTCATAACATAGATAGTATCCGAGAAAATTTCATTTTTAAAAATATCAGTTAAATCTTTACGCTCGGATAATTCATCGCGCCAATCCAAAATCTGCCTAATCCAAGCAATTTTCTCTTCAAATTGGGGATTATTTTCGCCACCTTCTTTATAACGCCAATGCGCTGCTACACCATATTCAGCATGATCATGCATCGCAAAAGTACGAATTTGAATCTCAACCACCCGACTCTCCGGACCAATTACACAAGTATGCAAGCTCTGGTAATTATTGGGTTTAGGATTAGAGATATAATCATCAAACTCACCGGGAACTGGTGAGTACTTAGTATGTACAATACCCAGCACGGTATAACAATCACGAACCTCGGGAACTAGCACCCGCACGGCACGAATATCGTATAAATTATCAAAATCATAATTCTTTTTACGCATTTTCTTCCAGATGGAATAAATGTGCTTGGCGCGTCCACTGACCTGAAAATCCTGAATTCTGCTTTCTTCCATTTGAGACGCCAAGAACCCTTTGATACTTTCAATATAATCCAAGCGCTCTTGACGAGTTTCATGCAAAAGTTTAGCAATCCGCTTGTACTGTTCAGGATGCATATATTTAAAAGAAAGATCTTCTAGTTCCCACTTAATTTGCCAAACACCCAAGCGATTGGCAAGTGGTGCAAATATCTCCATGGTTTCAATGGCAATTTTCTGCTGTAAACTCACATCCTGACAAGATTTCAGATGAAGCATTAATTCCCCACGCCCAACCAAGACAATCAGGACAATCCGAATATCACTTGCCATTGCCAGCAACATTTTACGAATCACCTCAATCTGGGTCTTCTTCTCATGTTCGTCTAATTCAAGATCTAAATCACCAATTTTACGGATTTGAGTTACCCGATTAACCCCGTCAATTAATTCAACAACCTTTTTATCAAAGTTTTTTAATTCATCCAGCCAATTATTACAATAGCGCGGCAAAGCATATAAAATCGTTGCAGTTACTGCATCGGCATAGAGATGTAACTCCGCAACTTTATTGGCGCAATTCAAAGAGTGCAATAATAAATCAACATCAGTTGGATAAAATACCTGAGCTTGGTAATATTGCTCGGCGATATGAATTGCCGCTTCAAAATCCTCAATTTCGGCAAGCGTAAAATGTTGGCGCTGAACTTCCAGCCAACTATTTACATCATGAAAATTACTTTTTACTGTTACCATTATTTTCTTCTCTCAAACAGTTTCAACCGTAAACAAGCGATTGTATTGGCGAAAAGCATAGCGATCAGTCATTCCGGAAATATAGTCAGCTACTACCCGCGGTAGTCCATCTTTATTAATATGTGCCTGAAATTGATCTGGCAATAAACGCGCATCACTCATAAAAGCACTAAATAAAGAACGAATTACATTCTCCGCCTTAAAACGTAGTTGCATGACACTAAAGTGTTTATATAAGTTTTTAAGCAGAAATTTTTTAAGCTCACGTTGTGCTGCAAAATCTTCATCACTGTATTGAACGATTGCGGGCAGAAGACGAACTTCCTCCGGTGAGGACGGCTGGTATTTTTTCAAATTTAATTCGGTATTTTCAATAAGCTGATAAATCGTAACATTGATTAGATGACGAACCAGCTCTTTATGGAGACGACGACCATTAAGCGTGGGGTACTTACGTAATACAATTTTCAATTGCTCTTTGATAATTCCAACTTCTTCAAGTTGTTCCAAAGTTAATAAATTAGCGCGTAGACCATCATCCAGATCATGAAAATTATAGGCTAGCTCATCAGCAATATTGGCTAACTGCGCTTCCAGACTTGGGCGTTCATTATTTATAAAGCGTTCACCCAGCACACCTAATTCTTGAGCTTTAGCTAAAGAACAATGTTTGAGGATTCCCTCTAAAGTTTCAAAAGTGAGATTTAGCCCGTTAAATTCGGCATAGCGTTCTTCAAGCTCAGTGACAATACGCAATGATTGTAAATTATGTTCAAAATGTTCACCATGCTTCATCATGCATTCATTAAGAACATCTTGTCCGCTATGCCCAAATGGAGTATGCCCCAGATCATGTGCCAAACAAATTGCTTCGACCAAATCAACATTTAAATTCAAAGCATTGGCAACTGAGCGCCCAACTTGGGCTACTTCAAGGCTATGCGTCAGACGAGTACGGAATAGATCGCCTTCATGATTAATAAAAACTTGGGTTTTATATTCTAGGCGACGAAAAGCACTCGAGTGGATTACCCGATCACGATCGCGCTGAAAATCACTACGATAGCGAGGTGCGGTTTCGGCAAAGCTACGCCCGCGACTGGAATTAACTGCATATGAGGCAAATTTTATCATGGACTACTCACAAGAATATCTCAAAGGGTGATTTTATCACAGAAATAGCGTTTAAGCCTATGGCATGGCAGTATTATTAGCTTTGTTTATCAGAGAGTCGGCTATGAAATTGCACTACAAATTTGCGCAGTACTATCTGTTATTGCCAACGACTTAGCTTTAAGTCCAATTTGCTGACATGAATCAGGATTTAGATCATTGATTAGGATAGCTAAACTGTCAGGAGTTAGTTTAGACTGGGGTAGCAAAAAAGCAGCACCTTGTTCCACAAGGTATCCAGCATTATGGGTCTGATGATCGTCAACCGCATAAGGATATGGCACAAAAATTGCACATTTACCCGCACAACTAACTTCTGCAACCGTAGAAGCTCCAGCACGGCAAATAATAATATCACTATTACTATATGCTTCTGCCATATTATCAATAAAATTTACTACGTTGGCATTCAAACCATGTTCACGGTAATACTCAGCAACCGTAGAACCATCATTACGCCCAACTTGATGCGTAATTACGCCGATTTTATCTTTAATAGAATTTAAGGCCAAAGGAACATTATCATTGAGTGCTTTAGCACCAAGACTACCGCCAACAATCAAAATATTGAGTTTGCCAGTAGTATTAGCATTCGCTGGTGTTATATCAATAATCTCTTGCCGGACAGGATTTCCTACTAATTGCGTCTTTGCGCTACTTAAAACATTAGGAAAAGCAGTCAGCACTTGATTAACCAATTTAGCTAAAACACGATTAGTTAAACCTGCAACTGAGTTTTGCTCATGAATCAGGGTTTTCTTACCTAATATTCGTGAAGCAAGCAAGATTGGAAAAGTTGCATAACCACCGAAACCAATCACGGCCACAGGGCGGTGCTTACGTATAATCAGCCAACATTCAAATAAAGCACGCAACATTGTCAGTGGAAGCATCAATTTACGTAGTGCGCCTTTGTTTCTAACACCAGCTACCGACACAGTTTCCAAGGGGTAACCATTTTGCGGAATTATTTGCTTCTCCATCCCAACTTTACCGCCGACCCACACAATATCATATTTATCAGCTAATTGGCGCGCCACGGCTAGTGCTGGAAAAATATGTCCGCCAGTACCACCAGCACTAATTATAACTACTGGTTTACTCATGTTAATGGATTCCCATGTTTGAGAAGTTTATTTTCGTAGTCAATTTTAAGTAATATCGCTAGCGCAATACAATTAACTAATACCGAGCTCCCCCCAAAAGAGACAAATGGCAGCGTTAAGCCTTTAGTTGGCAACATACCAATAGCAACACCAATATTTACAACCGCTTGAGCGAAAAACCAAACACTAATCCCCTGTGCCAATAAACCTTGAAATTTACGTCCAGGTAGTCGCTTGGTTTCAGTGCCTATCATGGTAAAACCACGATAGAATATAATCCAGAAAAGGAGTAAAATAACCAGAACCCCTGCGACACCAAATTCCTCACCAATAATAGCCATAATGAAATCGGTGTGTGCCTCAGGTAGATAATATAATTTTTCAAGACTATTACCTAGTCCTACTCCAAGCCAGCCTCCATGTCCAAAAGCCAGCAAGGAGTGACTAAGTTGATAACCTTTGCCTAAAGCATCCTGCCATGGATCTAAAAACCCGACTACCCGTTTCATGCGATACGGTTCAAATACAATCAGTAATACGAATGCAGCAGCACCAAAAATCACTGCAGCAAAGATAACTCTAACATTCAAATCAGACAGGTACAAAATAGTTAGCGCAATGATAAAAACTACTGTAGTTGACCCCATATCTGGCTCTGCCAAAAGCAAAACGCAAACTGTAAGCAGTGTCGCAATCACCGGCACAACATCACTACGAAAATTCTTCATACTCAGGGTTTTACCGCAAAAATAATTTGCCATGTAAATCCCGATCCCTAACTTAGCCAACTCTGATGGTTGTAAATTAAGTAATCCCAAAGGTAACCAACGCCGAGAACCATTAACTACTTTTCCGACATGTGGAACTAAAACGGCAATCAGTAAAATGATTACTCCTACGATAATTTTATTGGCGTTTCTTTTCCAAAAGCTCGTAGGCATATTAAACGCAAGCACTCCGGCAACAGTTCCCAGAGTTATCGCCAGCGTATGACGAATTAAATAAAAATACGGGTTGCCACTTCCTGAATCTTTGGCAGCATAAGCAACTGAGGCAGAATAAACCATTACCAGCCCTATAGCTAAAAGAATAATAGCCGAGAACAAAATATTATTATCTATTCCTGCTTTTGCCACATTTTGGCGATCGGTAGTTAACCAACGAAAGAATTTAGTAAATATGCGCATAGATCGAATCAACAAAAACTTGAGCACGATGTTTATAATTGGTGAACATATCCCATGACGCACAAGCCGGAGATAAAATCACCGCATCGCCGGATACCGCGTTTTTTATACAAGCATCCACCGCATCTTCTAAGCTCACGAAGCCAGCTACATTATTAATTCCTGTCAACGTTTCTAATATTAAATCTTTATCTTGACCAATTACGGCAACCGATTTACATTTATTAAGCACTAATTCACGCAGTGGCGCAAAATCCTGCCCTTTACCATCACCACCTAAAATTAAATGTACCGGACGATTAATTCCGCCAACACCTGCAATTACCGCTCCAACATTGGTACCTTTAGAATCTTCAATATACAAAATTCCATCATGTTCGGTAACTTTTTGCATCCGATGCTCTAAACCCGCAAATTGTACGCAGGCAACTTTAAATTGTGCTAAAGCATAACCTGCACCAGCCAATAATGCCAGAGCTGCCAAAACATTTAGATAATTATGCCGTCCAACTAATTGCAGCGCAGATGATTTAAGATATTCCATTCCATTTATCTGTAAAACCGGATCCGCATCCTCAGTTAAATGATAATTACCTTGCTTATCACCAAAGTAGCTTTGTGCTAGACCATGACGCGCCATTGCCAATACTAGTGAATCTTCAATATTTAATATTTGATGTTGGCATAGATTAAAAATATGCGCTTTAACATATGCATACTCTAAAAGATCACGATAGCGATCAAGATGATCTTCTGAGATATTTAAAACCGTAGCACTGGCAAAATTGATACTAGTTAGCGTTTCTAACTGAAAGCTCGACAATTCCAAAACAATTAATTCTGGATAACTGTTTTGTTTTTCACATTCCAGCAAAGCATCCAATACCTGAGTCCCGATATTTCCGGCGACCAAAGTCTTAATTCCGCTATGCTCTGCTAAAAACCCAGTTAAGCTGGTTACGGTTGTCTTACCATTGCTACCCGTGATACCAATCACTTTACTTTGCCAAGCGTTAATTTCTCGTGCAAATAATTCAATATCACCGACAATTTGTTTACCTGAGTGAATAGCTTGTTGTAAAGCTGGCTCATAAATTGAAACGCCGGGACTTATCGCAATAATATCCGCATCGGCAAGATTAGCGTAATCCAGAGTACCGCCAATCACCTGATATGATTCAATCTGTGGAGGATTATCGCGAGTGTCCAATACTCGTAAAATACAGGCATTGCGCTGATCTAGATAATTTAAAATTGACTTACCAGTTTCACCTGCGCCAATTATGACAAATTTAGTGGTGGAATAATTAATTTTCATTAGCGTAACTTAATAGTAGATAAACTGATTAATAAAAAGATTATGCTGATAATCCAGAACCGCACGACGACCTGAGTTTCTTTCCAGCCTTTTAATTCAAAATGATGATGGATTGGTGCCATCAAAAAGATACGTTTCTTACGTAGTTTATATGAACCAACCTGTAACATCACCGAAATTGCTTCGATAACAAATAAGCCTGCCATAATTCCAAAGACAATTTCTTGGCGGACAATTATTGCAATTGTTCCCAATACCGCGCCCAAGGACAGCGCTCCGACATCACCCATAAAAACCTGTGCCGGATATGCATTAAACCACAAAAAACCTAGCGTCGCACCAACAATTGCCGCGCAAAAAACCACGACTTCATGCGCACCAGGTACGTGAGGCAAATATAAATATCCGGCAAAAATTTTATGTCCGGCAATATATGCAAAAATAGCCAAGCCAAGTGCAACAATCACTACTGGTACGGACACTAGACCATCTAGTCCATCGGTTAAATTAACCGCATTCGAGCTACCAACAATTACAAAATAAGTTAATACTAAAAAACCAATTACTCCAAAGGGATGCTGTACTAATTTAAAAAAAGGTACCACAACTTCGGTAGCATTCGGCATTTTAACTACATAAATCAAAAACAGCCCTGTTCCAATTGCAATAGCGGACTGAGCAAGCATCTTAGCGCGAGGAGGTAAACCTTTGGGGTCTTTATAAACTACTTTACGATAGTCATCAATAAAGCCTAGAGCCCCAGTTGAAATTAAGACGAATAAGAGAACCCAGATATATAAGTTAGTTAAATCAGCAACTAAGAGAATGGTAATTGTAATTGACAAAATTATCAGCACACCTCCCATAGTTGGCGTACCTGATTTGACTAAATGCGTTTGTGGACCATCGCTACGCACCGTTTGTCCAACTTTTAATTGTGTCAACCAATTAATCACACGCTGCCCAAAGCCAATCGAAATTGCCAGCGAAAATATTCCAGCAAGCAATGCCCGGAAGGTTACATATTCAAAAACGCGAAAAGCGCCAATGACTTGCTCAAGATATTGAGCTACAAGATAAAGCATAATTTGCTACCTTTGTTATGGCAATAAGGTTAATTGGTCGGCAACTTCATTTAATCGCATTGAGTGTGAGCCTTTAATCAATAATACGCCACTCGTGGGTAGCTCAGAAAGACAGTATTTTACTATATCCTGATTTGACTCAAAATGGATTTTCGTGCCGTTAAAGTATTTTGCGGCATGAGCAGCTAAACTACCAACCGTTAGAAGACGATCAATTCCATCATTCTGGATTTGCTCGCCAATTTCACGATGAAAGTCTAATTCAGCGCTACCGAGCTCTTTTAAATCAGCGAAAATAAACCAATGTGGTCGCGGTAACACGCTAATCGCCTTGAGCGCGGCTCGCACTGAGTCTGGATTAGCATTATAGGTATCATCTACAATCAAAGCACCATTAAACGCTTTTTTACGCTCCAAACGCCCACTATAACCAGTATAGTTTTCTAATCCAGTTTTAATGCTATTTAGTGAACAGTCTAAATTGATTGCTAAAGCAATTACCGTTAACGCATTGAAATAATTGTGTTGTCCCAAAATCCGTAAGTTTATTTCCAGCTCACCCAATGGAGTTATATAATGCGCACCGGTCTCGGTAAACTCAGCCAGGTAACAACCGCTTTCGGCTGTAGCATAATCAAAAATTTTAGCGGTTGCCAATTCTGTTTTAGCCTTCCACTGTGTGCTAAATGGATTGCTCACATCAATACATGCCACACCATCACTGGTTAAACCATTATATATTTCACCTTTAGCATCAGCAATTTCAGCTAATGATCTAAACTGCCCAATATGAGCAAACATTACATTATTCACTACCGCCAAAGTTGGTTTGGCTAATTTGGAGAGATAATCAAGCTCACCAGCGTGATTCATTCCCATTTCAATAATTGCAATCTTATGGTTACCATTTAATTCAAGCAAGGTTAGAGGCATACCCCAATGATTATTTAAATTACCGCTGGTTGCCAAGACATGCTCGACACCAAAATGAGTTTGACAGACACAGCGCAACATTTCTTTAACCGTAGTTTTACCATTACTACCTGTAATTGCTACCAATGGAATCGTAAACAATTGGCGGTAATTACTCGCCAATAACCCCAAAGCCTGTGTCGTGTCTTTTACTCGTATTAAATTGGGCAAATCGAGAGAAAAATCAGCGTTAACTAAGGCATAGGTATTACCACGCGTGATAACCTGCGCCACATAATCATGTGCATCATGATTCTCACCAACAATCGCAATAAACAGGCTGCCATCGCTAACTTTCCGACTGTCAATAACAACACTAGAAATATCACTATCAGCAAATACTTCTGACGCTGTGCCATTACACATATTAACTAATTGTCGTGCATTCAATTTACGCATAAATCATCCATATTGAATTAACTTTTTAAAATCTCATTTACCAGCTCGAAATCACTAAAATGATGTTTTACACCATGAATTTCCTGATAAGTTTCATGACCTTTGCCAGCCACTAGAACAATATCACCTGCTTTTGCTGCAGCTAATGCCGCCCTAATTGCTTCCGCTCGATCAATTATTGCCTGATAATTGCTACTGGTCAAATTCGCCGTAATATCCTGAATAATTTGCAACGGTTCTTCATCACGAGGATTATCGGTTGTAATAATCACTTCATCGGCTAGCTCAGCCGCAATGCGTCCCATCTGCGGACGTTTACCACGATCCCGATTGCCGCCACAGCCAAAAACACAAAATAGTTTACCCGTATGTTTAATTTCCTGCAAAGTACTAAGCGCTTTTTCTAAAGCATCCGGGGTATGAGCGTAATCAACTACGACCAATGGTTTATTGGCAATAATTAGCGCATCCATCCGTCCAGTAACTGGTTTTAGTTGTAATGCAACCTCGGCTAACTTTTCCCATGCGACTTGTTTAACTAATAAGGTCGCGAAAACCGCTAATAAATTATATACATTAAAACGCCCAACTACCGTAACCCTAATTTCTTGCTTCATTCCCTGATAGAGTAAATCAAAACTAATGCCCAAGCTAGAAAAATGTAGATTATCAGCACGCAAGTCGCCAGACTCAATCCCATAACTAATTAAATTTAGCCGTGGATTATTTTGGCGTAAGTCGTTTAACAATTCGGCACCATATAAATCATCGGCATTTATTAGTGCATGCTCTAACGATGTCCAATAAAATAATTGCTTTTTGGCAGCGAAATAACCTGCCATGGTTTTATGATAATCCAGATGATCTTGGGTTAGATTGGTGAAAATTGCACATTTAAAATCAACCCCGTTTACCCGCCCTTGACTTAGCGCATGTGAAGAAACTTCCATTGCCAAAAACTGCACTTGTTGCTGTTTAAAATCATGAAGTAAGTGTTGCAACGTGATTGGGTCGGGAGTGGTTGAAGCATAATCCGTTACATTGGGATAGATACCAGCCCCGGTTGTGCCAATGATCGCACTTTTATAGCCTAAAAATGAATATGCCTGATTCAGCCAATGACTAATTGAAGTCTTACCATTAGTACCAGTAACTGCGATACTATAAAAAGCTTGACTGGGAAATTTGGCTTTAGCCGCAGCAATAAGACCCGTATAATGCTGTAAGTTTTTAAAAGAGTAATTTTCTACACAATAGGTAAAATCTATTCCTTCTTCCCATAAAATGCAATTACAGCCATTTTGCACAGCCTGAGCAATGAAATTGCGCCCATCAAGAGTAGCTCCGGGATAAGCACAAAAAATAGTCGCAGTATTCGCTCTGCGACTATCAATAACCAATTCACGAGAATCATTCAGCACAGAGTGACACAACTGCCACTCAGTATCTCCTACAGCGACTTCGTCCATAAATGGATTTAGAGTAGAGTACATGGTTGCAATCCAATCCTATCGTTACTTCTTATCCGGGTTAACTCCAAGCACATGTAATGTAGGCTGTACAATCTGCGCAAATACCGGAGCTGCAGTTTGTGCACCATAATACATGCCTTTGGTTGGTTGGTCTATCATAACGGCAACAATAATTCGTGGATTGATGGCTGGTGCAAAACCAACAAAAGATCCGATATGCTTAGTATTACTATAATGCGCCCCATCCAATACCTGAGCTGTCCCGGTTTTACCAGCCACAGTATAATCTGCAACCCGTGCATTTTTACCAGTACCTTCTTCGGTAGTACTCGCCAAAATTGAACGCACGGTTTCAGCGGTAGCAGGGCTAATTACTTGTGTGCACGGTAATTTATCGCCACCATCAACTCTAGTAAAAGTTACGGGTACCATACAGCCACTATTGGTAAATATGGTATAGGCATGCGCCATTTGGAATAGACTAACCGAAATACCATAACCATAAGACATTAAAGCCTGATCTACCGGATACCAGCGTTTCCAATCAATCAAAATACCTTTAGTTTCACCTGGAAAGCCTGTGCCCATTTTTTGTCCAAAGCCAACTTGGCGATAGTAATCCCATAAATCATGTGCTTTAAATTTCATTGCAATTTTAGAAGTACCAATATCGCTGGAGTGTTGAATAATCTCAGCTACTGTCATATGTGGATATGGATGATCATCTTTAATTAATTTAGGGCCAACTGACCATGGATGAGTATCAAACACGGTTTGTGGGGTTACCATTTTCAAATCTAGAGCCTTAGCAATCACCAATGGCTTCATGATTGAACCTGGATCATAGACATTAGTTGCCGCACGGTTTTTTAGCATATCAGGTGTAACATTTTCACGATTATTTGGATTGTAGGTTGGCATATTAATCATTGCCAATACCTCACCCGTTTTAGCATCCAGCACAACCGCAGAACCACCTTTTGCGGCAGACAGAGCCACTTGATTTTTTAGCGCATTGTATGCAATGTATTGAATCCGGTTATCAATTGACAGGGCAACTTGTTTACCATTTTGCGCAGGCTGCATCACACCCACATTTTCAACTACATGACCACGCAAATCACGAATGATTTGTTTAGAACCATCGCTACCTTCGAGCAATCTTTCGCTTGCATACTCCATTCCATCCGCACCACGATCATCAATATTATTGAATCCAACCACATGAGCCGTAATTTCACCACTTGGATAGAAGCGCTTGTATTCTTGCATAGTATAAACACCTTCGATACCCAGTTCTTGCACTATTTTTGCTTGTTGTGGAGGTAATGAACGCTTTAAATAAACGAAAGTTTTATTTTTATCATTTAATTTTTTATTAAGTTCACTAATTGGCATAGCTAGCGTATCAGCTAATTTTTGCAGTTGCGTAGCAGTCAAACTAGATAACTCAGAAGGATCAGCCCACACCGCTTCAACTGGTGTGCTTACCGCCAAAGGACTATTATTACGATCGGTAATTGTACCGCGCATAGAGCTTAATTTAACAGTGCGCAATACCCGGGTATTGAGCTGATCAGTTAAAAAATCACTGCTAATAGTATTAATATACGTCAAACGCAACAAAACTCCGCAAGTTAATGCCAGAGCGATATAGTTAACGATTGAAGTTCGGTCTTTGGGTTTAACAAATGCCCGATCTGTTGGTCTGGTATTGGCACCAGTTGCAGAAAAAGCATCCGGGTTTTTAATGCGCCAATAGAGCTTTTGAATATCTTGATTAGCTAGCATTTTAGTTTAACTCCACAATATGTTGTTTATCTGCCTGTATCAGGCCCAATTTATTTAAGGCATAATCCTGTACTGCCAAACCAGAAGAGTAAGTCCCCTCTTCAAGCTGCAATCTAGTATATTCTTTGTTTATTACATCGGTTTGATTCTGTAATTTTGACAATTCCATATACGATTGCCGGGCAGCAAAACGCTGAGAAGTCAAATAAAACGCGTTTACCAAAATCGCAATTACCAACGATAAATTAATTACTCTTAACACTGATTCGCTCCAATGCGCGCATAATCGCGCTGCGACTACGACTATTTTCGGCTATCTCATTATTACCAGCTTTAATTTTTTTAGCAATAACTTTATATTCGCTGGAGCTTTCCTCACTTACCATTACCCATTTTGGCAATTTATTCACCGAGGTATAATCGGCAAACGAAGTTTTAACAATCCTATCTTCTAATGAATGAAAACTAATTACGACCATTCTGCCACCAAGACTTAATAGTTTTGGTGCATCTTTTAATATAAGTTCCAAATCACCAAGTTCATTATTTACCTGAATTCTGACAGCCTGAAATACCCGAGTTGCCGGATGTTGCCCTTTTTCACGATAAGGAATGACGCTCGCAACTAATTCAGCTAATTGAGTCGTAGTTTCAAGTGGCTGGGCTTCACGTTTATTAACTATCACCTTGGCTATCCGTCGTGAAAACTTCTCTTCACCGTAACGCCAAAACACATTTGCTAACTCAGTTTCTTCCGCGCTATTTAACCATTGTGCCGCACTTATTCCCTGACTATTATCCATCCGCATATCCAGCGGAGCATCAAATCTAAAGCTAAAACCACGTTCTGGAGTATCTAACTGCGGCGATGAAACTCCTAAATCTAATAAAACCCCGTCCACCGAATAAACGCTGATTTCTGCCAATTTGTTTTTTAATTCGGCAAAGCTCGCATGAATAAGTGTAAATCTATTATCATTAATTGTCTTGGCTGCATAAGCAAGCGCTTCAGGATCTTTATCAAAAGCAATTAAACGCCCATTAACGCCTAATAATTTCAAAATTTCCTGTGAGTGACCACCACGCCCAAATGTACCATCAATATATACTCCATCTGGTTTAACCTGAAGTAAATCAATTGATTCTTTTAATAAAACGGAATAATGCATCAGATACTAAAGCCATTTAATAAGCTTGCCAAATCCTCAGCTGAGGCTTGCAGTGCTTTTTCGGTTTCTAATATCCACTTGCTTTTATCCCAAAGTTCAAAACGGTTACCCATCCCAACTAAGACTAGTTCGCGATCAAGTTGCACCATATTTTTTAGCGTTGCTGGCAATAATACCCGCCCAGCTTTATCCAGCTCAATTGACTCAGCATGCCCCAATACCAGGCGCTGATAACTTTTTACCAATGGATGCACTGAGTTAGGTAAATTTTGTACTTTAGTGCGCACTTGCTCCCATTCTGTTTCTGGGTAAATTAACAAGCATTGTGCTGATTCTAGAGTAATTACTACTTTCCCGCTATCTTGCGCTTGCAAGATATCCCGATATTTCGCTGGAATTGCCAAACGATTTTTCGGATCAAGATTAAGATGAGTTACCCCACCAAGCATAGTTCTTACCCCACAATTTAACACTTTACACCACAATACATCACTTTATCACATAAATATAGGCATGTCAAGAGGAGTTATAACTGAAAACGGATATATTTCAAGCATTTAAATATGTTTTTACTTTATTTCAACGTTTTTGTAGAAAAATACCACAATAAAACGCATTGAAATCAGCTATAATAAAAATAGGAATATGCAAATTACTTGGTGTAAGGCTATGCGATAAAGATAGGATAAATTTAGATAATTCAAATACGATGAATAAGTGTCTACCGTATTTTGATATGATTTTTGATTCAGGCTCATGTGACAAATAACAATAGTCTCATCATAAGCAATATTGGCGTTTGTGTTGATGTAATTTGATAGCTTTTTACAAATAAATTTTTTGTCCTAAATCATTACTCTGGATACTCAGCTCAATCAAACGAATTACATTCGCAGCTGAGCCAGCGCTAACTGGTAATTCATGGTTACGATCAACAAGTGCGCGGTAAAGCTGTTGATAGAAGTAAAGATAATTACCAGCTTGACTAACAATTAATTGCCTGGTAAGACCATGTTCACTATTTACACTCAACTGAGCATTACTTATCTCGTCTTCAACCCCAAAACCCGCATCAAGTGGGGTCATCCCTCCGCGCAACATATCCTCTTGTGGGTCAAGTCCATGTTTAACATAACTCCCTTTATCCCCATAGGCAGCAATTACTGGTCGAGCCTGTGCCATAACTGAGGATGAACCTAATACTACTCTCATCTTTTGATAGTACAATATTATTTGAAAATAATCCGTTAACTGAGCATCTGTTCGTTGAGCTTCTAAGTCGGCAAAAACCGCCTCAGGCATGCCAAATAAATTTAGCGCTTGATCCAGTAAATGAGAACCTAAATCATATAAAATCCCGCCGCCAGCAGCTGTTGTTTCACGCCATTTTTGCAAGTTTACTTCTGGGCGATAGCGGTCAAAATACGCTTCATAAAGAAAAACTCGCCCTAATTTACCGATCTCCTGTTGCAAAGTTAAATAGCCATTATCCCAGCGCCGATTGTGGTAAACACTTAAGCACAGCTTTTTATTTTCTGCCAGTTCAATTAGCTCTCTTGCCTGTGAAAATTTAACCACAAAAGGTTTCTCAACCACCACATGTTTGCCCGCTTCAAGGCAACGCTTGGTTATTGAGTAGTGTAATTCGTTAGGTAGCGTATTAATCAGCAAATCAATCTCTGGATTTGCCAGTAGTACTTCAAGGTCTGTAACCACTTTAGCATCTGGGTATAGAGCAAGAATTTTATCCTTCTGACGAGATAAAACATGAGTCAACTTAAAACTAGAAACCGAGTTGATTAATGGTGCGTGAAATACTGAGGCTGACAAACCAAACCCCAGCAATCCTACATTAATTATTTTTTGTGACATAAATCTTTCTCCGAAATGAGGGTTGAATAAGTTTTTTTGCAATTAAAATAATATGTTGCAACAGCTCTGAATTAAAACCATCGTACAGTTATACAGCACGTAAATATACCATACACAGCACAGAAAACTGGCGCATATTGTAGGGTTAACAGATCCAGAAGAGTAGGAGTTTATCATTTCTTTTAATCTTAATCAGAATAGAAAATACTTTGCATAACAAAGGATAGATTATAGATATAATTGTAGCTATCACTCCTACCGCAATTAGCTAAACTACGATAACACATTGTTTTCTGATACAATAGCCCCTACAACTACTTAGCGGAGTAAATAATCACGATGACTCAATTTAGCATAATATTCCTATTAATCCTTATCGCTGATAGCGGATTAAAGCTGTGGCTTAACCTACGACAAAAACGCGCGATTCACAAATCGTTTAATCAAGTTCCAGTACCATTTGATCAGCACATAACTCTTGAAGAACATCAAAAAGCGGGACGTTACAATCTGGCAAAGCTAAATGAAAATCGTTACGAATTAGCTTATAGCGCACTATTAATTTTAGTTTTTACTTTAGGTGGCGGAATTGATTGGATTGCCCAAAGTTTTAATCTAACGAACTATCCACTGAGCAGTGAAGTCTTATTGATAGTAGTTTATACCCTGTTTAACTCTCTCCTAGTATTACCGTTTAGCTATTACAGTACTTTCAAAATAGAACAACGCTTTGGTTTTAATAATACTACCCTCAAACTATTTATCGTTGACTTAATTAAAGGAACGCTACTAGGGTTAGTTATTGGAGCCCCATTACTCTATCTGGTAATGTGGCTGATGAACAATCTGGGTAATCAATGGTGGCTGTGGGTCTGGGGTGTATTGGTAGTATTTAATCTCTTGATTTTAATTATTTACCCGACTTTCATTGCTCCATTATTTAATAAATTCACGCCACTAGAAGATTTAGAGCTTAAAGCTAAAATTGAACAACTACTAACAACTTGCGGCTTTAAATCACAAGGTGTGTTTGTCATGGATGGCTCAAAGCGCTCCAGTCATGGTAATGCCTATTTCACCGGACTTGGCGCAAGTAAACGGATTGTATTCTTTGATACATTGCTCAAGCAGTTAACCCAAGAGGAGATTATTGCAGTTCTAGCGCATGAACTCGGTCACTTTAAACATAAACATATTTTAAAGCAAATGATTATTTCCTTTGGAATTACCCTGCTTGGTTTATATATTTTCAGTTTATTAATCAATCAAGTCTGGTTCTATGCTGGTTTACATGTCAGTCAGATTAGTAATGCCAGTGGTTTGTTATTATTATTTATTCTCACGGGACTAATTAGTTTACCTCTAGCACCACTGAGCAGTTTTATGTCGCGTAAAAATGAATTTGAAGCCGATGATTTTGCCAAAGCTCATGCTAATAAACAAGATTTGATTAACGGCTTAGTAAAACTTTATCGTGATAATGCCAGTACTTTGACACCAGATGAACTTTATGTCAAATTTTACTACTCTCATCCGCCAGCAAGTGTGCGTATCAGAAATCTGGAACAATAATGGAACAAGGTTTAGTTGTCACTAGCTATGGTAGGATTTTCATTGTTGAAGTCAATGGTAAAAACTATGAAGCGGTAACGCGTGGCAAAAAAACTGAATTTGTCGTTGGGGATAAGGTTTTGGCAAATCTGTCAAACCAGCAGCAAGCTCAAATTCAAGAGTTAGTTCCACGACAGAACCTAGTTTACCGTAGTGATCGCAATCGTAGCAAGATCATCGCCAGCAATCTGCAGCAGATTATCATTGTAATTGCAGTTAAACCTAATTTTAACCTGGGATTTCTTAATAGTTGTCTGCTAAGTGCTGAATCCAGCCAAATTGAGCCCTTGATTGTAATCAATAAAATGGATTTAGCTGAATCGCCAGAATTTGCCGCAAAGATCACTAAACTCTACCATGACACACTGGGATATAAAATTTTGCAATTAAGTGCTCTCGAAAATTGCACCGATTTAAAACCATATTTATCAGAAAAACGCAGTTTATTAATTGGGCAATCTGGGATGGGTAAATCGACGATTACTAATCAAATTCACCCGGAAGCTAAAGCTAAAACCGCCGAAATCACCAAATACGAAACCAGTGGTTGCCACACTACTACCAGTGCTGCCCTTTACCATTTAGATGATCAGAGTGATTTAATTGATTGTCCGGGATTACAGGAATTTGGTTTATTTCATATAGATATTCAGCAAATTGCTGAGTTTTTCCCTGAGATGCGTAATATCCTTGGACAATGTAAATTTAGCAATTGCCGTCATTTACAAGAGCCACAATGTGCAATTCGAGCTGCTGCAGAAAGTGGTAATATTGATACCTCACGCTATGCGTTTTATCAAAGATTAACCGAAAATCTTAAAACTAAAAAATCTTATTAATTTTTCAGGAGTATTTATATGAAGCTTAAATTATTTATTACGGTTATCGTAAGTGTATTACCATTAATCTCATTTGCCGCAGGAAATAATACCAGCGCTCCGATCAGTACAAGTGCACCTGTCAGCGCAAATAATCGATTAAATCAAGCTAATCATAGTAGCTGTATACCCGGAGAAGCAAAGAGCTCTGCTAACTACAATGCTACCAAATGGTACCGTAATTCAGCTGAACGCAACGCACAATATAATCAAATTTTTGCACTGGGTTTAGAAAAAGTTAGCGCACAAGTTAAAGCTCAAAAATTGAGTAAAAAATCATGGGGCGTGATTATGGATATTGATGAGACTGTGCTGGATAATTCACAATACCAAAAACAAGAGCTTTTAGCGTGTAGCTCCTACAATGCCAAGACCATGTACACATTTATGGAACAAGCTAGTTCTCCAGCAACACCCGGTGCACATAATACCACTTGTGCAATCCAAAAAATGGGTGGTAAAGTGGTGCTAGTTACTAACCGAGACGGAACTTTTGATGACAAAATTCAAGATGCGACCGTTGCTAATTTACAAAATGCAGGTATCTGCTTTGATAATGTAGTCTTTGCCAAAGGCGCTAAAGATTCAGACAAAACTCCACGCTATGAAGCAGTAGCTAAAGGTGATTATAGCCAGATTATTGCAACTGGTAAAACTAAACCATTTAAAGTGCTGGCTTATTTTGGCGATAATATCCAGGATTTCCCAAACATCAATCAAAAAGATGCAATTAAACAAGACCCCTATGGCAAATTTTATCAACCCTTTGGACAAATATATTTCTTATTACCAAATCCATCTTATGGTAGTTGGGAAGGAAATACATTTAATTAATCAAACATCAGTGCTTATCACGCAAGATAAATTGCTAATTTACCAAGCACTTATTTTTTAGTCTAATTGTGTATTTTGTAATATTTGCTTAGCAAAATACACAATTACCATGAATTATATAAAGAGTAATGTCGCATTCAGGATAGTTTCAAGATAATTATTTACTTTCGTAAGTTAGACTGTTTGATTCCTGGGGATAATTAAAATGTAGTTTAGTTACATCAAACCCTTGATTAGTGGCAATATTTAGGAGTTTACTAATTTGAGTTGATTCAGCACTTTCTGAGCGCGAAAGTATCCATAGGTAGCTATGATTAGGACTACCTACCAGTGAATATTGATAATCAGTATATAACACCCAATAATCACCACGACCAATATGTGTGAAGCGCAGCCATGATGGTACAAACGTTACTTTTAATTTGGCAATAGTAGTTGATTTCATAAAATATGCTATACCGTGAGCAACATCAATTTCACCACTATCAGTCATACATGAATTAGTAACTGCTATATCATCACCATCCAGCTGATAATTAGCTTTAGTTGGAGCCTTACACTGGCTTTCAAAATAAAATGGAATTCTGGCAATCTCATACCAGTCACCTAAATATTTTTGAGCATTAAAGTTATCTATAGCTTTAACTTCTTGTTTATTATCCAGAGCATACGACGATAACCCAGCCAGAATAAAAAAAGCCAATACATATTTTTTCACAAACTTGTTTCCCCTATTATAAATTCTTAATAAGCCTTCGCTATTGTAACTATAAAGCAATTTAAAATGCAAATAAAAAAATGCGTAAAATCAGTAAAACTTACTTGGACACAAAGCTATCTGATTCAGGTATTTTAGAAATATTCACAATAGATGCTTTGTCTCTATTCACTATGGCGTCATTTATTTGTCTTTAAAGGCGTATTGACAGCATCATTGCGTGATAAATTATTGACAAACATAACTAAATTATTAATTACCTGTGGATAAGCGCTTGAGGTAAGTTCACGATGAATCAAAGATTGCTGCTGCGCTGCTTGTGCACCAACCTTAAAAGATGGCTCACTTAAATCCCCTATAGTCACAATTTCATTTTTATGTTCTTTGATACATTTTGTTTGAGCCGCAGACTCTGTTGGGTTACGGTTAGTACATGCTAAAATCAATATCGCTGAACGCAATGAAACCACAACACTCTGATCTGCTTGCACCTCTGTCAAATCAGGATTAGTATTAACCGATCCGTGAATAATTTGTTTTAAAATATCCTGAGCCATACCAGGAGCATCCGCATAACAAAGACAGCTCACTGACAATGACAAAGTTACCAATAATTTACGCATAATACCTCAATATTTTAAATAGCTCAACATGAATAAATTTGGCTATTAACCTTGAAAAAGCACTTATAAATAACCCCTTAATTTATGACATAACTACTGAAGGAGGTTCCGTTGAAATAGTGTAGTTATCAATTTGTTTGGCTATTGTTTCATCTAAAACAACAATATAAGGACGATATAAACTAGAAGGAATTAATTGATGAAATTCATGTTTAAGCGCTACTTGGGCCAATAACTTGGTGTTTGAACCAGCGATACCAAATTTAGGGCACAACTGATTTGCAATAATATTCCCTATAGTACTTCGGCTAATTTTTAGAATCTGTGAACATTGCTCCTGATTGACCCCGTTAGCTAATAAAAACATAATTTCATGCTCACGCAAGGTTAATTTTTCAGCATGAAGATATTTCTCTTGTGCCTTCTGATCAGTTATCACTTTAAGGTAATCTTGATGACTAAAAAATCTTGATTTTATAGCAAAACTCTGAATTGCAACAACTTCGCCAGTATGATGTAATATTGGTACATAGGTCACCAGATATGATGTAAATTTTCCACTACATGGAAGTAAATCGATCAAACTAATTACATTTTTACTGCTAAAGACCATATTCTGAATCTCGTAGATTCTTTTAGCATATTGATGTAACGAGTCCATTAACTGTTCAGTATAATGCCCAGAAAAAATCTTAGCGGCCACCTCAGTATTAGCGTAGTCACGAAAGCTTAGCCCACAAGCCTGTTCCCAAGTTTCCAAGCCGATTGATTGTGCTGACAACGTAGTACAGACGACAATTTTGAGCTCATAATCAAATAATGCCGAATAAATATCCTGATCTACCAAATGCATAAAATTTGGAATCAATACATTATTGGTAAATTCTCTTTTCTCATATTCTGACAACATATCACTACACCTCACTCTAAGCTACACTGGCTGAAATCAACATTTTATTTTTATATCTGCATATTATAGCGTAACAGTGCATATCCATATAAATTATTTTTCATTGGTATAAAATATGCTATCTTAATGGATTAAAATCGGAAATAGACATAATGAAATTTCTTAATCTTAATAATTACCAAGACCGTAGCTATCGTTACGTAGTTTTAACTTGTGTGCTATCTTTTGTCCTAATTGGCGACATTCTAAATCCACTATTAAATTTTATTGCAATCGCTCTTCCGGCAAAAAATAATAATTTTTACGATTATGCAACACTCGCAACTGTAATTCCAAGCCTTCCGTTCCTATTTTCATTCCTGATTAGTTATTTGATTAACAACTATCCCTACCGCAAGATAATTAATTTTAACTATGTATTACTACTCTTAATAACACTTGTGCTACTTTGTGTGAATGTGAATAATATTACACTTATAGCTGGATTTATTGCACTAAGTGGCATCATTTTTCGAGCAATTTACTTTTCATTAGACAAACAATTAACTAAGATCTTAGCGGCGAAAGCACGAGATTTTATGGCAGATATAACTATTTTTGGTGCATTAATCGGGAGCATCAATATTAAGTTTGCTGGCTATATTTATACCCATTATCAAACCCGCGGAATTTTACTAGTTTTTGCGATTGGTCTAGTATTGCTATGGTGGTCAGCAGCAAAAATCCCGGCAGTTACAAGCTTAGAATCAAAAGCAGCACTACTGTCATTGCGCGTATCCAAATTATTCTTAACTATCTGGAGCTTACCCGCATTTACGCGCTATTTGGCAATAATGGCAAGTTATCTGGCGCTATCCAGTTCATTTTATTTACTCCTCACTACTAAAGTACACCAAGAAGCGATTGGGATTGAGCGCTACACTTCACTGATGGCAGCGGCAATGTTTTGTAGTATTGCTGGAGCAATGTGCTGTAAACTAAAATTTATTGCGCAACAACCAGCGCATAAAATTATTGGACTAAGTATTTTGGCTAACAGTCTGTGCTGGATTAGCCTAAGTTATACAACAACTTTTATGAGTTTTAGCCTGTGCTATATCTTAAGTAGCATTATTTCAATAGTTACACTGGTGCATATGAATACACTGATTTTGCAACACATTAACTCTCAGCCCGAATTAGTTAAAATATCACCGTTAGTTAGTGGTGCAATCGCATCCTTATTTTATTTAGCTAATCTGCTGGGACCATTACTGTGTAATTTATTATTTAAAGCACATTTAAACTATTTACAAATTTATATTGCGGGTGGTATTATCCTGATTGCAATCGCAGGGATAGTTTTTCAGCTCAAAGATCAACCGTATAAGATTAAACCAAAGGACAGTACATTATGAAAAGCTTCCAAATACTTAGCTATACTACAGCATTAATTTTATTTTACCATGCCAATGCCGACTCAATCAATAATCTAAATTTTGCAGGAAATGTAAAAGTTAGTCAGGAAAATTATCAGTCGATTAATATTAATGGTGATCTTGATGCCGAACGCATTAGCAATAGTGGAATGAGCAATATTAGCGGTAATGCTCAATTTCGCCAATCCAAACTGCAAGATTTAAGTATTGATGGAAAAGCCACTCTTGAAAACACACAGGTAAATGGTGAGATGAATATCGCAGGAGCACTGAGAGTAAGCAATAGCCAAATTGGAGGTAAATTATTACACTGTAGCGGTAGCATAATTTCAAAAGATTCAGTTTATGCATTACCACTAAATATCAATGGACGTTTAGACTCAAGTCATGATAGCTTTTTACAAATAATCAATAGTTCTGGTTCAATAACGCTAAATCAAAGTACTCTCCACCAAGGTATTACTAGCAGCGGTTACAAACTAAAATTAACTAATTCACAAGTTCAAGGTGATATTAGCGATAATGCAAGAATTTGGATTTTAACCCCGCAGATTTTTTTAGATAATACCCAAGTAAGCGGGAATGTAATTTTTACTAAAATGACCGGTGAACTAATTCTAGCCAACGGCGCTAAAGTAACTGGAACGGTAAAAAATGCCAAAATAGTCCGTTATGGTTCATAACTCTAGCTGCATAATTACCACATCCACAAACCGCTCAAATTTATAACCAACGTCTTTCATTACACCAGTTAGTGTAAACCCAAATTTCTGATGTAAATTAATTGAGCCATGATTATTGCTGTCACCGATTAATGCCAGCAGCTGTTTATAGCCACGCCCGCGACAACGTAAAATTAATTCAACTAATAACCTCTGTCCTACTCCATGCCCACAATAAGCAGGTGCAATGTAAATCGAATCTTCAACCGTAAAACGATAAGCTGAACGCTCACGAAAATCTCCGGCATAAGCATAGCCAATTACCTCACCATCAAGCTTGGCTACAATAAATGGGAAATTTTGCTTAGTGAGTTTATTAAAGCGCGCGGTCATTTCTGCAAGCGTAGGGGCTACTTCTTCAAAGGTTCCAAGCCCTGTAGCAACGTGATGAGCATAAATTTGTTGGATAAATGCTACGTCATTAATC
Source organism: Burkholderiales bacterium (assembly GCA_019748155.1). Classification (GTDB taxonomy): domain Bacteria; phylum Pseudomonadota; class Gammaproteobacteria; order Burkholderiales; family UBA11063; genus Aquella. The sequence goes on from JAIEPY010000131.1 coordinate 25,669, forward strand.
GTTGCATCTTTGATATCTATCAGCGTTAGTTGTGCCATACGTTCCCCTCAACCATAAGTAAGTTATTTTTTGCTTAGCGTAAATTATTTTAGCTGGTATTTTACAATATCTAGTGTAAATCATTGTTAACCCGAAATAGAAATGTCACTTGATGGGGCGTGACAGCCCACTGAAGAAATGGTGATTTTAAAAAAATCC
>JAIEPY010000033.1 GCA_019748155.1 Burkholderiales bacterium
TGAAACGGGTAATTTTAAATCCATTGGATTACAATTTAGTGATTGTATAAATTTAGCTTAGCCTATAGGAGGCTGAGTAGTAACATGCAGAGGTTTCATGTGATGAATAGAGTTTTTAAATATTCAACAAAATGATTTAAGTAAAGAATTAATTGAAAAATTAAATAATAGCTGATATCTTGCGAAGCCCCGCCCGTGAGGGCGGTTGCATACACGTGCTGTTAAATTTTTATTTACCTGGGCGTAAGCTACGCACTGCTTTACCAGCTTGCCACATTTCGCTATCGCGAATTTCAGCTAATTCAGCTTCAAGTTTTACACGGTAATCAGCTTGTGAATTAGTATCAATTGAACGTTGTGCTTCTTCACCAGCTGCTACTTTAGCATATAACTCTGCAAATACCGGAGCTGTAGCATCACGGAAAGGTTTTCTCCAATCCAAAGCACCACGTTGAGCGGTGGTCGAAGTATTAGCATACATCCAATCCATACCATTTTCACCAACTAATTTGATCAATGACTCAGTTAATTCTTCAACCGTTTCATTAAATGCTTCTGAAGGAGTATGACCATTTTTACGCAATACATTGTATTGAGCTTCCATTACACCAGCCAAAGCACCCATCAAAATACCACGTTCACCAGTTAAATCTGAGTAAACTTCTTTTTGGAAGGTAGTTTCAAATAGGTAACCAGAGCCAATACCAATACCAAGAGCTAAGCAACGTTCAGTTGCACGACCAGTTGCGTCTTGAAATACCGCAAATGATGAATTTAAACCTTTGCCTTCAAGGAATAAACGGCGTAATGAAGTACCAGAACCTTTAGGTGCAGCTAAGAATACATCGACATCTTTTGGTGGGACGATACCAGTACGATCTTTGTAAGTAATACCAAAACCATGAGAGAAATATAACGCTTTACCAGCAGTTAAATGTTTTTGTACTGTTGGCCACATTGCAATTTGTGCTGCATCGCTTAGTAAATACATAATGATAGTAGCTTTTTGCATAGCTTCTTCTGGCGAGAATAAGCTAACACCTGGGACGAAACCATCAGCTACCGCTTTATCGAATGATTTAGATGGAGAACGTTGACCAACAATTACATTGAAACCATTGTCTTTTAGATTTAATGCTTGACCAGGACCTTGTACACCATAACCAATAACTGCAATAGTTTCTTTAGCTAAAACGTCACGCGCTTTAGTTAGAGGAAATTCTTCACGTGTTACCACGTTTTCTTGCACGCCACCAAAATTCATAAGAGCCATAACTACTTCCTTAAAAGATTAAAATTTTTGATTGTTTAAAACACGAACATCGCATACTTCGATAATTTTATGCAGTTGATTTGTCAATTTTTGGATTGAGTGATCATCACTGTACACAATTATTGAAAAATGAGATAACTCATCCTGACCGCTAAAGATACTCATTTGATCAATATTAACGCTATAGCGGGAAAATAATCCAGAGATTCTTTGTAATACACGTAAAGAATTACGGGTTACAATTGATATAATATGCATATCATGGGCATGTTTCTTATCCATTGTTACTCTTCTTTCCTAAGATAATCTGATTTCATCAACGGCAGCACCTACCGGCATCATTGGGAATACTTTTTCGCGTTTTTCAACTACTACTTCAAGGAAATATGCCTCTTTTGACGCCAACATTTCAGTGACAGCACTTTCTAATTCTTCAGGATTACTAACCTTACGTGATTTGATTCCATATGCCGCGGCGAGAGCTACAAAATCAGGATTAACCAAATCAACAAATGAATAGCGCTCTTCATAGAACATCTCCTGCCATTGACGTACCATTCCCAGATAGTTATTATTTAATAACAGAATTTTAACCGGTAATTTTTCTTGCTTAATTACTGCTAATTCCTGAATATTCATTTGAATACCACCGTCCCCTGCAACGCAAACTACTTCGCGGTCTGGGTTTGCCATCTTAGCACCAATTGCAGCAGGTAGCGCAAAGCCCATCGTGCCCAATCCACCTGAGGTAATGTGTGATTTTGATTGCTTAAATTTATAGTAGCGCATTGCCGCCATTTGGTTTTGTCCAACATCTGACACAACGATAGCTTTACCTTCGGTTTTTTCTGATACCATATTAATAACTTGTGACATGCGTATTATATCTTTTTGCATGGTAAGTTCGGGCAGAATTACTTTTTGATATTCTTCATTATGTAATGCTTTAAATTTCTCACGCCATTGTTCATGACGGTTTGGCTGAACATAACGTAGTAATTGAGTCAGCGCATATTTAGCATCGGTATGTAGTGGTATGTATGACTTGACGTTTTTATTAATCTCGGCATGATCAATATCAATGTGAATAATCTTAGCTTGTTTAGCATATTTTGTTAGATTACCCGTAACACGATCATCAAAACGCATACCAATTGCGATGATTACATCGGCCTGATTAGTCATAATATTAGGCGCATAATTACCGTGCATTCCGAGAAGTCCTACGAATAGCTCATGATCACTTGGAAAATTATGTAAACCATGCAAAGTACATGCGACCGGAATTGTTGCTTTTTCGGCTAACTTTAGCAAATCATTTTCAGCATTTGACATTCCGATTCCATTACCCGCAAGTATCAGAGGACGTTTAGCTTCATTGAGCATATCGGCTATTTGGATAAACTGAATGTCAGGGCAATCATAAGCATGACTAATTCGTGGCTTATGTTTTTTGTAATTGTAATCAAGCATACCCATTTGTGCATCTTTGGTGATATCCACTAAAACTGGTCCTGGACGTCCCTCAGTTGCATAGTGAAATGCTTTAGCAATCACGGATGGAATATCTTCGGCACGAGTTACCTGATAATTCCATTTAGTAATCGGAATCGTTATTCCGACAATGTCTGCTTCCTGAAAGGCATCAGTACCAATTAGACTACTTGCTACCTGACCAGTAATACATACTAAAGGAACAGAATCAAGCATTGCATCTGCAATTCCGGTTACCAGATTGGTGGCACCAGGACCTGAAGTTGCAAAACAGACTCCGACTTTACCGCTAGATTTAGCATAGCCTTCGGCTGCCATTACGCCACCTTGCTCGTGGCGCACTAGAACGTGGTGAATTTTATCTTTCTTTTCAAATAAAGCATCATAGGTCGGTAAAATTGTACCGCCAGGATAGCCAAATACTACCTCAATACCTTCTTGAATCAATGATTCAATAATGGCTTGCGCTCCGGTCATTTTCATTGCTTAATTCCCTTTAGTTATAATTTATAGTGTTCTTCAATATATGCATTATTTACTGCATCAATAAACGCTTTTAGTGCAGAGATTTCAATGTCATCATCTTCTGCTTCACCATTATAACGCTTGCCATTTAAATCAATAATAATTTTTGATATGCATAATGCGTCTACAGTATGACCAGCTGAGTGTGAATTATAATCGACAACGGTTGTCGTTGCCAAATAATTATTTACCGCTTTATTCAATGCACTAAGCGCAGAACCACGTCCTTGGTATTCAATACTAAAATCATGGCTGGTGAAAAATAATCCATGAAATGTCACCACTGTTTTATCATTATCATCTTTAGCATAACTTAAATGCTCTAGTTTTATCGGTGCACGATATTGTTTATAAGCAAGCAATAATTCTTCGTCAGTAACACCTTTACGGCGATCGGCGTAGAAATCTTTGATTGACTGGGTGATTGTGACTTTTTCACTTTCGGCAAAAGAATAACCGAGTTTAGTAATTACTTGTTGTGCGTGATTACTGCCACTAAGCGGTCCAAAAACAAAGCTAATTTCACTACCAATGTCTTTAGGATCAAATGGTTGGTAAGCTAAAGGATTTTTCAAAATTGCATTAATATGTCCACCGGAAGTGTGCGACGCTGAATTTTTACCAACAATCGGCGAATGCGGCTGACGGGGTAACATCCGCTCAGCAATGAAGTCAGAAGCTTCTTTGAGATAGCTGATGTCAATATTGGTATGGTATTTTTGCTTCAAATGCTCGCCTTGTCCAAATTGACGAATAGTCATAATGCATTGTTCAAGGGCAACATTACCTGCACGTTCACCAACGCCATTGATACAGCCTTCAATTTGCCGTGCTACTCCGCTAAAGACACCATTCAAGCTATTATCCAGCGCAGTACCAAAGTCATTGTGACAGTGCATAGACCAGATGATTTCTTTATCGGGAAACTCTTGTTGCATAATTGCTTTATGCTTTGCCATTTTGTTAACGAAATAATCTTCACCTTGGTATTGAGATGCTCCACCAATAGTATCTGGGCAATTAATTACCGTTGCACCAGCAGCAATAGCATGACGAATTAAATCTGTTACAAAGTCAAAATTTTCGCGTTGGCGTGAATATCCTTCGGGGCTAAATTCAACCTCAAAGTCTGCATTAGCCATAATTTTAATTAAGCGATGAGTAGTTGCAATAATTGCTGGCTTATCTTCAGCTAATTTACCTAGCGATGCACTCATTAATTCTGGATCAACCGGAACATAAATATGAATGCGTGCACGATTGATTGCTAATGATGGGGCTAATGCTTCCATTGTACGATGAACCTGATCTTCGCGTAATTGGCACAGTGCTGAAATTATCATTGGTGAATTTATTGCTGCCATATTTTTGGAAATTTGATTGACAATTGCAAAATCAGTGTTGCTTGCAGAGGGAAACCCGGCTTCTAAGACGTCAATGCGTAAATTATGAGCAATTTGTGCATAATTTAAATTATCTTCAAATGACATTCCTGCGCCAGGGGATTGTTGCCCATCGCGAAGTGTAATATCCAACATATATACTTGTTGACTCGACATCTTTTATTCCTTATTACGTCATATTCTGGCGGTTGTTGGTGTAGTAATTTTGTTTACTACACCAACTAATTTAAATGTGTAGAATAACTTGATCGGTGAACTCTTTAGTTCCAACTACTTTATCTGCACTATTTTTGATTGCGATATCACCTGTGCGGTAACCAGCAATAATTGCTGCTTTAACTGCATCATTTACTGCCTGCGCCTCGGCATGCATGCCAAATGAATAACCCAGCATCATCGCAGCAGATAAAATCTGTGCAATTGGGTTGGCAATATTTTTATTTGCGATATCCGGTGCTGAGCCACCAGCAGGCTCATAAAGTGCCAAACCAGTTGAACTAAAACTTGCCGATGGCATCATGCCAACCGAACCAGATAATACCGATAATTCATCAGATAAAATATCACCAAATAAATTGGCTGTCAGGATCACATCAAACTGTGCGGGATTTTTAACAATCTGCATTGCACAGTTATCCACCAACATATCGCTATAAACGATATCTGGGTGGTTTTTAGCGACTTCACTAACTACTTGCCGCCACAATTTAGAGGTTGCTAAAACGTTAGCTTTATCTACCGACACCAGGTTTTTATTACGAGTACGTGCAACATTAAATGCGTATTCAGCGATGGAACGAATTTGTTCTTCGGTGTATTCGGCACTATCAAAAGCATAACGCTGACCGTTCTTTTCACCCTGGGTATGTTCGCCAAAGTAAATATCACCGATTAATTCACGGAAAATCACCACATCCAAGCCATCTTTCAATAGCTCTGATTTAAGCGGTGATAAAGCTGCGATTTCAGGATAGATAGCCATTTTCCGTAAGTTAATATTAAAATTAAACGCTTTACGTAGTGCTAGAATTGATTTAGCTTCACAATTTGCCCATTTGGTTTCAGCTTGTAAATGTACCGGACCACCGACTGAGCCAAATAATACCGCATCAGACTGGTTACAAATATCGATGGTTGCTTGTGGTAAATGATCTTGGTAAACATCATAAGCAGCACCACCAACTAAAGCTTCGCTGTAGTTAAATGTGTGGCCAAATTTGCTGGCAACTGCATCCAAAACCCGTTGTGCCTGAGCCATTACCTCAGGACCGATGCCATCACCGGCTAAGATTGCAATGTTTTTGTTCATAAGTTGTAATATCTTTTTCTTGAGAAAGTAGGTAATCTAAATCATCCAATCCGTTAATCAAACAGTGTTTACGGAAGGTGTCGTATTTAAAGCTGTGGGTTTCGCCCATGAAGCTAATTTTTTGCGCTTCCAGATCAATTGTCATCGCCAGAGTATTGTCAGCTAAAGATGCATCTATCCATTTGCTGATAGTTTCTTCGGGTAGGCTAATTAACAGTAGGCAATTTTTAGCGGCATTATTAAAGAAAATATCTGAAAATGAACTACATACCACCGCTTGGATTCCATATTGTTGAATTGCCCAAACGGCGTGTTCACGTGAGGAACCACAACCAAAATTAGCTTTGGAAAGTAAAATTTTGCCAGTATTATAGGCTGGTTGATTAAGAATGAAATCCGGATACATTTTACGTAGTGCCGAGAAAACATGCTCACCAAAACCTAATTTGCTCACGCTTTTTAAATGTTGCGCTGGAATAATCATATCGGTATCAACATTATCCAGATTGAGTGGAATTACTGGACTAGTTAGAGTAGTGAATTTTTGCATTATAGACTCTCCTCTGAAGCAATAAAGCCAAGTACCGCGCTTGCGGCCGTAGTTTGTGGCGATGCTAGATGGGTGATACTATTTGGACCTTGCCGTCCGATGAAATTACGGTTTGAAGTACTAACGCAACGTTTGCCTTCAGGAACTTTATCTGGGTTCATCGCTAAACACATTGAGCAACCTGGCATTCTGAAATCAGCACCAGCGGCGATAAAGATTTTGTCTAAGCCTTCAGCTTGGGCTTGAGCCATAACTTGTTCTGAGCCAGGTACGATATACATGGTTACCCGTGAAGAGACTTTGCGCCCATCCAAGATTTTAGCTACTGCGCGTAAATCTTCAATTCGTCCATTAGTACAACTACCAACGAAAGCAAAATCAATTGGGGTACCTTTAAGTGATTGTCCTGGAGTTAAACCAGTGTAAGCATACGCTTTTTCTAAAGTAGCACGATCGCCACCAGCATCTAATGCCGGAGTTTGTCCGCTAAGAGCAATTGCGTGCTCAGGGTTGATTCCCCACGTAAGCATTGGACCTGCACCTTCAATATCAATCATGATTTCATGATCGTAGCTAGCACCTGCATCACTCACTAGTGCATTCCACCCAGTTTTAGCTTGTTCCCATGCATCACCTTGCGGTGCGTATTGACGACCTTGCAAATATGCAAAAGTAGTTGTATCTGGTGCAACTAGACCAGCACGTGCTCCACATTCAATCGACATATTGCAAATTGTCATGCGACCTTCCATGCTCAGTGAGCGGATATATTCGCCAGCATACTCGATTACGCAGCCTTTACCGCCACCAATTCCAATTACGGAAATCAACTTCAGAATCGCATCTTTAGCCGTGAAGTATTGGTTGGGCATTCCTTTAAATTCAACTTTGAAAGTTTTCGGCTTATCTTGCAAAATACAGCTACTTGCCATTGCATGAGTAATTTCTGATGTTCCAACGCCAAACGCCAGCGCACCAAACGCGCCATGAGTTGAGGTATGTGAATCACCACAAATAATCGTAGTGCCAGGCAGGGTAAAACCTAGTTCCGGACCTACCACATGAACAATCCCTTGATGTGAACTCTCAATGTCATAGATCGTTACGCCAGTTTCTTTACAATTGGCACGCAGCGTATCAACTTGAGTACGCGCAATCTCATCTGCAATTACCGCCCGATTTTTATCGGTAGGAATTGAGTGATCAACCGTTGCTAACAGGTTTTGTTTGTTGCGGATTTGAATTCCGCGTTGTTTTAATTCAGCAAATGCCTGAGCTGAAGTTACTTCATGCAGTAAAATCCGGTCAATGTACAAAGTGTCTGGAAAGTCAGGTTTGCTTTGCACTACATGGCTGTGCCAGATCTTATTGATAATATTTTGTGCCATATTATTTTACCACGGTCAAATAATGATTATATTTAGGGTTTTCACCGCGGCAAATTTTCAAATATTCAGTTTTTAGGTGCTGCGTGATTTTACCTTCTTTACCATCGCCAATTGGCTGGTCATTGATAGTGCCAGCTGCACGCACCTCTACGGCTGTACCGGTAAAGAATACCTCATCTGCAGTGTATAATTCTTCAGGCTTGATTTTAGTTTCAACCACTTTGTAGCCCAGATCCTGAGCTAAACCAATCACGATTTTACGGGTGATTCCAGTTAAAATTGTTCCTAGTTCAGGTGTGTAAATTACACCATTTTTAAGCATGAATACATTATCAGAGCTTCCTTCAGACACGTAACCTTCATAATCAAGCATAATTAATTCATTATACTTAGTTCCGCTAATTTGCAATAAGGCTTGCAAGCTATTTACATAGTGTCCGCAAATTTTAGCCCCAACCGCAGTTGATTTTGGATGAAGGCGAATGAAATCGCTGATTTTTACATCTAGGGCAACATCAGGTAAGTAATCACCCATATCATAAGAGTAAATAATTACTTCTACTGGTGTTTTAGGGTCCGGGCGAACACGTACTTTGGTTGGAGGCAAACCATAGTAAGCCAAAGGGCGGATATAGCACGACTTCAATGCATTTGCTTTTACGGTTTCTACAACTGCCTGACAGATTTCTTCTTTAGAATAAGGTATTTTCATCGCAATTGGGTCAGAAGAAACAAACATTCTGTCAATATGTTCGGATAACGCTAAGACCGCTGTTTCGCCGTTAGCTAATTGATAGGCGCGTATTCCTTCGAATACACCTGTGCCATAGTGTAGCGCGTGAGACATTACATGAGTAGTTGCTTGTTCGAACGGAACTAGTTTACCGTTTTGCCAGATGTAGTTTGCCATAATTGAATATTCCAAATTTAAAAAAGGTATTAACTTGAGTCGGGTGTAAAATCCGCTTTTTGAACACTTAGCTTTGATGGCTAATAGCAAATAAGGCAACTATTTTAAGCTTAAAATACCAATGTTGTCAAGATAAAAGTGGGTTAAGTTGTTGTATTATTGTGAAAATTCTAATGGTTTTTTATGCTGACAGATTTTGCGTGATTTGCATTTATGCTACAGTATGTTTCTGATGCTGCGCTGCACATGAAAAATCCGCATGGCTAGATTAAAAAGTAGGGTAAATCAAGTTGGTTTTAATCAATAGTTATAGTTGACTAAAATACTCAGGTATTATATAATGCTGGATGGAGTAAATAAGTCTAGTAAAAATAGTGTTATTTACTTGACACTTTTAGTAGGTTAATGTACAATATCTTCATTAATTATTTTGTGGATATACTAAAAATGAAATTGACAACTAAGGGGAAGTTTGCGGTTACTGCCTTGTTGGACATCGCCATTTATAGCGAAGATAATAAAAAACCAATCACGTTATATAGCATTAGTGAGCGGCAAAATATTTCTTTGTCGTACTTGGAACAGCTGTTTGTTCGTCTGCGTAAAAATCAAGTCGTAAAAAGCTATAAAGGTCCGGGCGGTGGTTATGTCTTGATGCGTGAATTGGATCAAACTCCTATCTCAGAAATCATTAAAGCGGTTGATGAAGATATGGATGCCAGAACCTGTCGCGGTAAGGCTAACTGTAAAGACAATACTAAGTGCCTAACTCATGATTTATGGGCTGGTTTGACTAATGAAATGTATGGTTATCTGGACAAAATAACCCTTAAAGATTTATTAAGTAAGGCAGAAACTAAAGAACCTAGCAAAATTATGTTCTGCCGCAGTTAAAGGAATGATTATAAAATGACATTGCAATTACCCATTTATTTAGATAGCTCAGCGACCACTAAATTGGATCCGCGAGTATTAGAGAAAATGATGCCGTTTTTAACTAACGAGTTTGGTAATCCGGCTTCGCGCTCACATGGTTTTGGCTGGACTGCTGAAGCTGCGGTTGAGCGCGCACGTGAGCAGGTAGCCAGTGCGGTTGGCTGTGATAGTAAAGAAATTGTTTGGACTTCGGGAGCTACTGAGTCGATCAATTTGGCAGTAAAAGGTGCGGCTTTATTTTATCAGGATAAGGGTAAACATCTAATCACGGTAAAAACCGAACATAAAGCAACTTTGGACACAATGCGTGAATTAGAGCGGATTGGTTTTGAGGTAACTTATTTAACTCCTGAAACTGATGGTCTTCTGGACTTAACTAAGTTAGCTGCGGCAATTCGCCCTGATACGATATTAATTTCAGTGATGTATGTCAATAATGAAATTGGAGTAGTTCAGGATGTAGCGGCGATAGGTAATTTGTGCCGTGAAAAAGGAATTATCTTTCATGTTGATGCAGCGCAGGCGGTTGGTAAAGTTAAATTTAGCCTAGCTGATTTAAATATTGATTTGATGAGTTTTTCAGCACATAAAGTTTATGGACCTAAGGGAATTGGCGCGCTTTATGTCCGCCGTAAACCAAGAGTAAGATTGCAACCATTGATTCACGGTGGTGGACATGAACGCGGTTTTCGTTCGGGTACTTTACCAACCCATCAAATTGTGGGTATGGGTGCAGCATTTGAATTAGCTACTCAGGAAATGGATAGCGAGTTACCACGCATAAAATATTTGCGTGATAAATTACTAACTGGTTTGCAAAAAATGGAAGAAGTTTATCTTAATGGTGATCTTGAGCACCGTGTAGCACATAATTTAAACGTAAGCTTTAACTATGTTGAGGGCGAGTCATTAATGATGGCGGTAAAAGATATTGCGGTTTCGAGTGGGTCAGCATGTACTTCTGCTTCACTAGAGCCTTCGTATGTTTTACGTGCGTTAGGACGCAATGACGAGTTAGCGCATAGCTCAATCCGTTTTAGTATTAGCCGCTTTAATACTGAAGAAGAGATTGATTATACAGTTAAACTATTACAAGAAAAAGTTACTAAATTACGTGAACTTTCCCCACTATGGGAAATGTATAAAGATGGGATTGATGTAGCAAACTTCGAATGGAGTTCGCATGATACCCAACGTGACGTAATCTTACACTAAAAAGGAATTTATCATGGCTTATTCAAATAAAGTTGTGGATCACTATGAAAATCCACGTAATGTTGGTGCATTAGATAAAAATGATGCCCAAGTTGGTACCGGGATGGTTGGTGCTCCGGCATGTGGCGATGTTATGAAGCTTCAGATCAAGGTTGGTGCAGATGGTATCATTCAAGATGCAAAATTTAAAACTTATGGTTGTGGCTCAGCAATTGCTTCATCTTCATTGGTGACAGAGTGGCTAAAAGGTAAAAGTTTAGATCAGGCACAAGCAATCAAAAATAGTGATATTGCCGAAGAGCTTGAGCTACCTCCGGTAAAAATACATTGTTCAGTATTGGCTGAAGATGCGATTAAGGCAGCAGTTGCTGATTATCGCACCAAAAATTCTAAATAGAAAGGGTGTGAACAATGGGAATAAGTGCAACTGAAACTGCAGCTGCCCGCGTTCAGGCGTTTTTAGCTAAACGAGGCAAAGGTGTTGGCTTACGCTTAGGTGTAAAGACCACTGGTTGTTCTGGTTTGGCATACAAAATTGAATTTGTCGATACTCCGGCAAATGATGATCATAAATTTGATTCAAATGGTATAAGTATTTTTGTTGATAGCAAAAGTTTGCAGTTTCTCGATGGAACTGTCCTCGACTACACTAAAGAAGGCTTACAGGAAGGGTTTAAATTTACCAATCCCAATGTTAAAGATGAGTGTGGTTGTGGTGAAAGTTTCACCGTTTGATCATGCAGTGATGTATACTCAATCAGATTCATCATCCTGGGGCGTTGCAAAGCTCCTCTCTTACTAGCTGTGGGCTTCGTCGCTTGTCGCTTACCAGTATTTCGAATCAGTTTGAGTATAGTATATAAATTAGCCCTTGCACTTGTGCCGGGGCTTTTTGCTGAGAATATACGCTCAAAAGTTAACTTTTCTGTATAATAGTCTAATGGGACAAAAGATAAACAAATGAACAATGAATTATTAAAACAGGATTATTTTGAACTTTTTGGTCTGGCGCTTGATTACCAAATTGACTTGGGTGGATTACAAAATAAATTACGGGCACTACAAAAACAATATCATCCGGATAATTTTGCGGCAGAAGATACTGAAGTAATTAATCAAGCATTGGTAATTTCCAGCCAGATTAATCAAGCCTATACTACTTTATCTGAACCGCTGGCTCGGGCAATCTATTTATTGCAATTACATGGTGTAATTGTTGATTTGGTGCATGGCACTAAATTTAGCAATGAGTTTTTAATGGCGCAGATTGAGCTTAGAGAACAGATTTCTGAGGCAGAAGATAGTGGGGATTTTGATGCGCTGGAGCAAATTGAGCAAAATTTACAAAATGAGTCAACAATAATTACGGCTAAAATTGGTGAGCTATTTATTATAGCTAATTATGCTGAAATCAGTGAATTAGTCAAACAGTTGGCTTTTTATAAGAAGCTTGAGCAATTAGTTGCAAATATCTTGGGTTCAATGTAAAAGAATTTGTAAGACTAAAATTAAACCTTATATATTTATTCAAAAATGGAAATATGGCATGGCATTATTACAAATTGCAGAACCGGATATGTCCGGTGCGCCACATCAGCATAATGTGGCAATTGGGATTGATCTGGGAACAACTAATTCACTAGTTGCAACCGTGAAAAGTGGTGAGGCAACTGTTCTTTGCGATAGTAACGGAGCTAGATTAATACCTTCGATGGTTAATTATGGTGATGACAGATTAAGTGTTGGTCATGAAGCATTAAGATTAAGAATTAGCGATCCAGCAAATACATTAGTTTCAATAAAGCGCTTTATGGGGCGTGGGTTTGCTGATTTAGATCCAGATGTGGTCTATCCGTATAAATTTGTGGCGAAATCTGATGCTAATATTCAGATTAATACTAGAGCTGGCATTAAGAATCCGATTGCGGTATCAGCAGATATTTTAACTTATTTACGTAAGCTGGCGGTCGAGTCACTTGGTGAAGAGCCTTCGGGCGTGGTTATTACGGTTCCGGCTTACTTTGATGATGCTCAGCGTCAGGCTACTAAATATGCTGGTGAATTAGCCGGACTTAAGGTTCTGCGCTTACTCAATGAACCAACCGCTGCTGCAATTGCTTATGGATTAGATAATAAACAAGATGGTACTTTTTTAGTTTATGACTTGGGTGGCGGGACGCTGGATGTTTCGATTTTACGCTTAAATCAGGGAGTTTTTGAAGTATTGTCGGTAAGTGGTGATACGCAATTGGGTGGAGATGATTTTGATCACCGTTTATATTGCTATATTTTGGAAAAAGCTAATCTGTCGCAGTTAACCGATGAAGATACTGCACAGTTATTGAGCCGGGCTAAATTACTTAAAGAACAGTTGGCCGAGAAAGAAAAAGTTGCATTTAGTGCGGTGCTATCCAATAAAAGAATTGTAAATTTAACCATTAGCCGTACAGAGTATGAGACAATAGTCAAGTATTTGGTTCAAAAGACTATCCAGCCTCTCAAAAAGGCGCTACGGGATGCTAAGTTAGATAAAGACCAGCTTGATGAAATAATTATGGTCGGTGGCTCAACCCGGATGTTGGCAATTCGCCAGGCAGTGACCGAGTTTTTTGGACGTGCTCCATTAACTTCAATTAATCCGGATGAAGTAGTTGCAATCGGTGCCGGAATTCAGGCCGATATTTTAGTTGGCAATAAAAAAGACGACTGGTTATTACTGGATGTAACTCCCTTGTCTCTTGGTGTTGAAACTATGGGAGGATTAGTCGAGAAGATTATTCCGCGTAATTCAACCATTCCGGTGGTACGGGCGCAGGATTTTACCACTTACAAAGATGGACAAACCGCAATGAGTGTGCATGTGGTGCAAGGTGAACGTGAGTTGGTCAAGGACTGTCGTTCGCTGGCTAAATTTACTTTGCGTGGAATCCCACCAATGGTTGCCGGGCAGGCACGAATTCGGATTAGTTACCAGATCGATGCGGATGGTTTACTTTCAGTTCAAGCTAAAGAGATGACGAGTGGTGTAGTTGCGCAGATTGAGGTTAAACCTAGTTATGGTTTAAACGATGAACAGATTGGAGCGATGTTGCAAGCTTCAATTAGCCATGCTAGTGAGGATATTCAGCAACGTCAATATCAGGAGGCGTTGGTTGATGCCCGCGCGATTTTAGATTCGGTTGAAAAAGCCTTGATTGCAGATGCAGATTTACTTGATGAGGCGGAGCTAACGCAGATTAATCATGCTTGCATGAAGCTGAGAATTGCAATTGAGCAAAAACCACTAGAGCTTGATTCTGCCGGGAAAAAGATTCGTCAATTAGTTGAGGAGTTAAACCACGCAACGGATAGCTTTGCTGCTAAACGAATGGATAAAGCGATTAATCAAGCATTAACAGGTAAAGAAATCGCAGATATTGATAATTAGGGTTATGCTTGTGTTTTTTTGGGTATTTAAAGTCGATTAAGTAAAATTATTTTTAAGAGGCGGTGAAAATGAGTGTGGTTAATCAGCAGCTGAATTGCTCTCAAGCAATAGTTAAAATACTTGAAAACCTGGGCGTTACGCATGTTTTTGGCGTTCCAGGTGCTAAGATTGATAGCTTATTTATTGCTCTAAAACATTCAAGTATTAAATTAGTTCTGGTACGTCATGAGCAAAATGCCGCATTTATGGCCGCCGCATTTGGGCGTATTACTGGTCGGGTTGGGGTGTGTATTGCTACTTCAGGACCTGGCGTTACCAACTTAATTACTGGATTAGCAACGGCAACTAGTGAAGGCGATCCGGTTTTAGCAATTGGCGGTGAAGTACCACTCAACGAAAGACTTAAAAAAACGCATCAATCTCTTGATGCAATTACTCTAATGAAGCCTGTTACTAAATATAGTGCAGAAGTAGTTACGGTTGATCAACTAACTGAAATTATGGGTAATGCAATTCGTGCAGCCGAAAGTGGGCGCTCTGGAGCCGCATTTATTTCCTTGCCAAAAGATATTGGTTTAGCGCCATTTATTGGCGATGTTGAGCGGGAGTGAGGTAAAGTTGTTCCGCAAGGCATTGGTTCGATAGCGGCAATTGATGCTGCTGCAGAGTTGATTAACGCCAGCAAACGCCCAATGGTAATTTTTGGGATGCAGGCTTCAAAACCAGATGTGGCTAGTTCAGTGCAAAAATTTCTAGCGAAAACAAAAATTCCATATACCGCAACTTTTCAAGGTCCGGGTAAGTGGGCACAACCTAAAGATTGTGAAACCTTTGTTGGGCGAATTGGCTTATTTCGTAATCAACCCGCCGATCATTTATTAGATCAGTCTGACTGTGTTATTACTATTGGTTACGATCCGATTGAATATGATCCTAATATCTGGAATCATAATAACCGTCGTAAATTAATTGCGCTGGATGTTATCAATGCTGATCAGGATAATGATTTTATGCCTGAAGTGGAAATTGTTGGCGAGATTGGTGGTTCGCTTGATTTACTGGCAAGTAAATTGGCACCACAAATTGAAACCGAATTCATGAATGCTGTTACTGATGCCTTAACTCAAAACAAGTTAACGCTGGCTGAGGGTGCACAATTAAATGGAACTCCAATTCATCCACTACGAATTATTCATGAATTACAAAAGATAATTACGCCTGATACACATATTGCGCTCGATGTCGGATCTAACTATATTTGGATGAATCGTTATTATGGTGCTGAATATGCACGGCAAGTATTGGTGAGTAATGGACAGCAAACTCTTGGTGTAGCTTTACCGTGGGCAATAGCAGCAAGTTTGCTATATCCGGATAAGCGGGTAATTTCGGTATCTGGTGACGGTGGGTTTTTGTTTAGCTCAATGGAGCTGGAAACTGCAAAACGCCTGGGGGTGAAATTTATTCATCTGATTTGGGATAGCGCTTCTTATGATATGGTTTCATTTCAAGAGGCAGCACACTATGCTGGTGATACTGCCGGAGTTGAACTAGGGTATTATGATGCTAAGGCTTATGCTGAGTCATTTGGCTGTAAAGGCTATAGTATTAAATCAGCAGATGAGATTGCGGGAGTATTCCAAGAAGCGATTAGCTCGGAAGTTCCGGTATTGATTCATATTCCGATTGACTATTCACATAATATGCGCCTAATGCAAGATGTAATCCAAAGTTTTGTGAATTAATGGCGATAGCAATGAAGAAACATTCTCATTATGGGCATATAATAAAAGCGAGAGTATCATCTGCATTATGGCAGGCTATTCTCGAGCGCTGTGAGCGTACCGGTGAAACCCCTGATCATGTCATTCAATCCGCGCTTGCTAGCGAGCTTGATATTAGTCATCACACCTTGTTTCAGGTATCAACTTCAACCGCCTTAGTGCAGGGAATTTATAATGGCTGCATGACGGTTGCAGAGATAAAAAAGCATGGTGATTTTGGTCTAGGTACTTTTGATGAGCTAGATGGTGAAGGAATAATGCTGGATGGTGAAGTTTGGCATGCAAAAAGTGATGGTTCGCTTGCTCTGGCAGCTGATGATGAATTAGCGCCATTTTGGGCAACAACCAGCTTTATGCCACAAATCTCTTATACTCTTGATGTGGTATCCGGTTGGGATGATTTATGCCAACAACTTGATAAGCTAAGAAAATCCCAAAATATTTTTACATCAATTTGTATTAAAGGTATTTTTAAACATATTCAGTATCGAGTTGCATGTAAAGCAGAACAAGGAACTGATTTAGTAAGTACAACTAATAATCAAGCGGTGTTTGATTTAAATGATTGTAGTGGAACTTTGGTGGGGTTTTGGACGCCAGAATATGCTAAAACGCTCAATGTACCAGGGTATCATTTGCATCTATTAAGTGATGATAGAAAATTTGGTGGTCATGTACTTAGCTTATCTGCAGCGGATGTACAATTAATGCTAGCCGAAGAAACTGATTTTAAAGTGGCGTTGCCTGAGTCTGCCGAGTTTTTACAGGCTGATTTAAGCATTGACCCATCAGAAGCTTTAGCTAAGGCAGAGGGAGCAAAATAAGTTGGAAGGAGAAATGAAAGATGCGCTTAGGGCAAACACATAATTTAAGAACATGGTTATTACATTTGGTTTTTTTCTATCGGGAAAAAGTATTTCGTAAACTTGTCCCGATTATGACGGTATTGGCGATCTATGCGATTGTTATTGTCTATATTGATGCTTATTCTAATCGCTTTGAAAAACTTGAGATGATGAATCTCGGTCAGTTTCACTTGATTTTTAGTTTTATTCTTGGGATTATAATTAGCTTTCGGGTAAATACTACCTATGCCCGTTGGTGGGAGGGGCGCGTGCTGTGGGGCAATATTGTCAACAATTGCCGTAATTTAGGAATGAAATTTGATAATTTTGCTGGCTTACAAAATCATACCCATTTTTTTGACTGCTTACGAATTTTACCAACGGTAATAAAACTACATTTGCGTAAAGATCACAAGGGAATTACTCAGGAGCTTAATTCAATAGGGATAATCTATGAGGTAGAGCATCCGGTCGTTTATTTGACTAACCGCATGTATGGCGTGATAAATGAATTGCGTAATCAAGATAAAATTCGCTTTGAACAATATATGGCAATGGATATGCATCTTGTTAATTTGATTGACATGACTGGTGGTTGTGAACGAATAGCTAATACGCCAGTACCAGCAGCTTTTGCCTTTTTTGTCAAACAAGCGCTATTATTTTATTCTTTGATTTTTCCTTTTGGCTGGGTGGATAAATTTGGCTATTTTATTATTCCAATGATTTTGATGATGGTTTATGTGCTGCTTGGTCTGGAAATATTGTCTGAAGAACTAGAAAATCCATTTGGTACTGATGATAATGATCTACCATTGGATTCTTTGACAAATACAATTGCCAATAATGTTATTTCAATTGCTGAACGTAAAATATGATAGATTTTTAATTTTTTGCAATGGAGCAATAAGTTCATGGTTCCCAAGCTATACTTTGGTTTTAGTTATTTAAAAGGTGAACTTGCGCCAATGTTTCGTAAAAAATATCTGCAAGAGGATATTTTTGCCGGACTTACGGTTGCCTGTATCGCAATTCCTTTATCATTGGCAATTGCAATGGCATCCGGTGTTGAGCCCGGGGTTGGTCTTCTTTCTGCTGTGATTGGTGGGATTTTAGCGGCTATTTTAGGTGGAACCTCAATGGCGGTTACCGGACCTGCTGCAGCGATGGCAATAATTATTGCCAGTAATGTTGAACAATACGGTATGACTGGCTTGTTGATGATCGGAATTATTTGTGGGGTGCTGCAAATAGCTTTTGGTGTCTTTAAACTTGGGCGTTATGCCAAATTAGTTCCTTTACCTGTAGTTGCTGCATTTACCGCTGGTATCGGGTTTATTATTATTGTTGGTCAGTTACCAAAAGCTTTACAACTCCCCTCACCAGATCAAAATCATGTTTTTTCAGTGATTCAACATATTGGGACTTATATTGAAACCATGAATCCAGTTGCCTTTGGTTTAGCTCTAATGACGTTGGTAATATTAAAAGTTTTGCCACGCTTTTTTCCCAAAGCTCCAACTCCGCTAATTGCAGTTGCGATACCTTCGTTGATTGTGTATTTTATCGGGTTAAAAGGTATAATTTTAGTTGGTAGCATCCCTCACCGCTTAACATTACCCCATTTACCCAATTTTAATGCGATTAATGATTGGGCTGATTTATTTATGAGCGCTCTGGTTGTTTTTGCGTTAGCTTCGTTAGAAACTTTATTATCTTCAAGTGCTGTAGATAGCATGGGTAAAGGCGATATGCATAATCCCAATCAAGAATTAATTGGGCAGGGTGCCGCTAATGTAGGCGTAGCAATTTTTGGTGGCTTGCCAGTAACAAGTGTAATTGCTCGTTCGTTAGTTAATATTTCTGCCGGGGCTAAAACCCGTCGTTCGGCGATCTTTCATTCTTTGGCGGTTCTTGCGGCAATTTATTTATTCCCAGACTTAATTGAAAAAATTCCGGTCGCCGCTTTAGCTGGTATTTTACTCAGCGCTGGTATCTCAATGATTAACTGGAAAGAGTTTGTTCACTATTGGCATACTGATCGTGGTGAAGCTGTGATCTATTTAATTACATTTATTGCGATTATTGCCACTGATTTGGTCGAAGGTGTTCAGGCTGGTATCTGTGTGGCATTTTTATTGGTTGCGATTCGGATGTTAAAAACTAAAGCCAATATTCGCTTATGGACAAATCAAGTGGTTATGAGGGTTGGCTTAACTGGTGGAATGACCTTTTGGTCTTTTGAACGCTTAAGTAAACTAGAGGAGTATATTTTAGCGCATACCGGCTTGCGCTTTGTGGTTTTTGAATTTAACGAAGTTAGTGGCTTGGATTCTTCAGGTGCTGGACATATAGTTACTACTGCACAAACAATTGCTTCCAAGGGTATAAAAATAATTTTTCATGGTCTAACTCAGGAACAGGAAACTATTTTAAACGCAAATGTTCAGAGCGAAGTTGTCTGGAGCCAAACTCATACCGAAAGTGAAATTAAAGTACTTCTTGAAGCTTCAGGTGTAGCGCATTCTGCTAAAGATGTATTACGCCACGGTATGCAAAAGTATCTGGTAGATTTTGCCAAAGAGCGTAAACAATTAATCTTTACTTTAGCGCAAGGGCAAAATCCGCATACTTTGCTGATAACTTGCTCAGATAATCGCTTAAATCCTAATTCTTTTTTATCCTCTGGTTTGGGCGAGTTGTTTATTGTGCGTAATGTTGGTAATGTTGTACCAGTTTATGAGCCTAATTCACAACATAGCGAAGTAGCAGCAATTGAGTTTGCACTTGGCAGTCTTGGAATCAGGAATATTGTGATTTGTGCGCACACTGATTGTGGAGCAATCAAATCTGTGCTGAGTGGTGGGTGTGCTGATGATAGTGGCTTATCTAATTGGCTAAAACGTATCCGTATAGGTTATGGTGATGATTTACCAGATAATGTGAGCGATGGAGTTCGTTTGAACTTGCTAAATCAGATAAATAATCTGAAAACTTACCCAATTATAAATGAATTACTAGAAGATGAAAAATTTGCCATTTCTGCATGGGTATATGATGTAACTACTGCAGAGATGATGGAGTGGAGCGTTGAGAGAGGACAATTAGTTTCGTTAATTAAAGAACAATCTTAATTGCTCAATTTATCAACTAACTTGGCCTGTATAATACCAGCGCTGATTAATTAGTTCAAATTGGCTAACTTCATGGAGTTGGCATTTTTTATTCTGATAACGATAATAGGCAATAAATTCAACAATACCATGATTGTTAGCTAAAATAGTCGAGCGAATTACTTCAAGTTTTAGCCATTTTACACTTTGAGCCCAGTTTTGGGCATCTTCAGCATCAAAACCCAGCAACGCATTACCTTGCATTGTTTCTTGAATATATTCAATATTTGCCAGCGAATACGCAACATAGCGTGAGCGCATTAACTGCTCAGGGGCTTGTGGGAGTTTTTTGCCATTAATAAATTCTTGACAACAGTTACTATATTCCAGTTTACTGCCACATGGGCATAGTTTTGCTTTAGACATAAGATTCATATTTAATAAAAAGTTACGGATTGTGATACCATTATAAGCAAATATTTTCTAGTTGCCTTAATTTTAGCTACGGCTGTTTCGTTTGCTAATACAAAAACAGGACATGTTGGGCAGCCATGAGCTCAAATTTTTCCTTGTGGGTGTTTGTCAATGTTTCGTGTAATTAATATGGCAAAAATAAAGCTTAATGCGGTGGCAATTACATATAAGGATAACGCTGAATAGTGATTATGGTCGATGTTTTTATCGTGAATAATATCAAAATAATTGCTAATGTCAAAGTGGTTCACCATCCATCCAAATGATACTTGTCCGCAGTAACCGCCAAATACGACGAAAGTATTATTCATTGCAACTGCGGTTCCTTCAAGTTCAGCTGCCACAAAGCGTGGAACTAGTGAAAATGCGATAATTATACCAGTAGCTGAAATTCCTGCTGCAAGAATAACTAGCAGTATTTCTAGTCGGTTGAACAAAACTGGGATTGCCATTATTGCAAAAGCTAAAACTCCTAACCCTGCGACGATTAATAAATTAACCTTAGCAGATTTGTCGCTTTTAGTACAATAACCAATAATGAAGCTGGTAATTAGGAAACTCATCCAATAAGTTTCAACCATGCTAAGCGAATAAGAGTTAGAGTAGTTATGCATGATCATTAAATAGTCATGCAGCCAATATCCTGCAAATGACATGATAACATACCAAGTTAGAAATGAATAAGCAAAAATGCAAAGTAGGGATTTATTTTTGAACAGAGTAAATGCGTTAAGCAACGATTGCCACAATGATAAATGGCTATAGTTTTGGCTTGGAAGCTTTTTGGCAAAAACTAGAGCGCAAATAAATAATCCTAAATATATGCTGATAATTATGAAGCCAGTAATGTTCCATCCTAGGTGTTTTAGTCCAAACGCTAAAGGATTTGCCGCAACTAAAGATCCTGCCGTGGAAACTAATTCTAGAATGCTAATTAAGATCGCTAATTTTTTACTACTGAAATATCTTGCAGCAGCATAAACTCCAGCAATATAGGCAACAGAGCAGCCAAATCCTGCAATAAATCGACTTGCGACTAAGACTGATGTTGTTGGAGCGAACCAGTAAAGTACGATCCCAATACTTGTAATAAAGATAGCACTTGGTAAAATATATTTTAGACCATATTTGTCAAATAAGATTCCACCAGGCAATTGCATTATTGAATATGGAATGAAAAAAAGTGAGGTTAAATAAACAAACTTTGAATGACTTAAGAGAAGAGCGCTTTCAAAGTTATCTGCGGTCGTAATTGGTATTGATTGAATAAAAATCGATAGACTGGAAAATAATATTGCGATAATATAAATTTTCAAACCAAGTGATTTGTCGTGGCTAATTGCTATTGTTGTATTACCCAATACTTTCCTCATGATAAATGTTAAATAATCTTTTTTGCGATTGTTGTGCTTTTGTTTTAATTTAGAATTTTCATTCTCTCACTATGGTATGATTATATTAAACTTTACTGAATATTACAACCACAATCTGTTTGTGGCTTAAAGATAAAAATATTTTTTTGTAAAGCGTAGAGCCAGTTACTCAAGACTTATTTGACAATTGTAACGTTATTAGCTTAAAATATTGGTAGTAAAAATTATACTACTTAATATTTAAAGGGAAATAAGATGACCAAATTAGTTGTAATTACAGGCGCTAGTTCAGGGATCGGTAAAGCTACGGCACTACGTTTTTCCAAAGCAGGTTATGCTTTGTTGCTCTTGGCACGTCGGATTGATAAACTCGAAGAACTAAATTTACCAAATACTTTATGCCGTAAAGTTGATGTTACGGATTTAGCAAGTTTTCAAGCGGCAGTTAGTGAAGCTGAAGCTAAATTTGGTCCAGTTGATTTATTGGTAAATAATGCTGGAATTATGCTATTGGGTAATGCAATTACGCAGAATCCAATTGAGTGGCAACAAATGCTAAATGTTAATGTAATGGGGGTACTTAACGGGGTTAAAGTGGTACTGGAGGGAATGGTAAAACGTAATAATGGTACGATTGTTAATATTTCGTCAATAGCTGGACGTAAAACCTTTCCGGATCATGCTGCCTATTGTGCAACTAAGTTTGCAGTACATGCATTAACTGAAAATATTCGTGGCGAAGTAGCTGCTTCTAATGTTAGAATGACGGTGATTGCCCCGGGCGCGGTTGAAACCGAATTACTTTCTCATACGACTAATGCAGCGATTGTTGATAGTTATAAATCATGGAAAGCCAGCACCATTGAACAAGGCTTAAATCCGGATGATATTGCATGCTCAATTGAGTTTGCATATAGCCAGCCGCAAAATATTTGTATTCGTGAAATTGTGATTGCGGATACCCGACAAGATGCTTAATCTTATTTAAGAGAAACAGATGCAAAACTTATTAATAAGTTTAGAAAGCCTTGGACTTGCAAAAGCCGAGGCTTTGGTTTATATTGATATTGTACAAAACCCTAATTCAAATGGTTCACAGATTAGCAAACGTGTTGATCTACCTAAGCCTTCGGTATATCTGGCATTGGATAAGCTCTATCAGCGCGGTCTGATAAATCTGATTCCAGGCAAAAGCAAACAATATCAGGCGCAAGCTGTGAATATCGCGTTGGAGAAGCTGAGAGCAGAATTTAATAGCAATCTTGATCAAGCCCTAGCAGCAATTAAAGAGCTGCAACAGCATCAACCACAGGAAGAGTTTATTCATATTCGTGGTTATGACAATTTTATTGCCCAATTTAAAGCTATGTTAGCCAATACTAAGCGAGAACTCTATATTCAAAGTAATGCCGATCTCAATCAGTTTGCTCCTGAATTAGAGCAACTCTCACAAGCAGGCGTTAAGATAATTATTTACTCATTTGGGTGTAAATACGCTTATAATTTTGTCTGCGAAGAATATTATGATTCTGCTAAAGCTTGCAGTAGCGCATACCGCCTGATTGTAGTCGCGGATTATAAAGAATCAATCATGAGCTACGGTCGTCCGGATAATGAATATCGGGCAATTTATACCCGGCAAGAGTTGCAAGTCAGCGTGCTTTCTGAAAATATTCATAATGCGATTTATTGGCTAAAACTCTATCGTGAACAAGCAGATTTTACTTATCCATGTCGCTTGGAAACTTTGGCAGAGCAGGATATACATATTAGTGGTTATAGTATATAAAAATATTAGGAGTGATGTTATGCAAATAGTAATTTTAGATAATGATACTCGTGGCAGTGGGTTAGATTTTAGTGCTTTTAGTAAATTGGCGCCAACGATTATCCATGGTGATCTTATGCAAGCAAATGAGATTTTGGCTGCGGTAGCTGATGCTTCGGTTATAGTGGCTAATAAAGCAGTCTTAGATGCCAAACTTATTCAACAACTACCTGATTCAGTTCGATTGATTGCAGTATCGGCAACTGGTTATGACAATATTGATATTAATGCTGCTGCAGCACGTAATATCCGGGTAGTTAATGCACCGGGTTATGGTACAAATGCGGTTGCGCAAATGACTTTGGCATTGATTTTAAATTGTGCCACTCAGCTAACCACTCAAGTTTCATTATTACGCGATGTTGGGTGGAGTAAAGAAGAGAGTTTATCAATCCCGATGTCTGAGCTAGCTGGTAAAACTTTGGGAATCGTTGGTTTAGGAGCAATTGGTAGTCGCGTGGCGGAGTTAGCGCTTGCTTTTGGTATGCAAGTGATCGCTTATACTCGAACTGCAAAAGATCTTGATGATGTTGAAGAAGTAAACTTAGCGGAGCTAGCTGCACGATCTGACTATGTATCACTTCATTGTGCTTTAAGTCATGAAAATAGCAGACTTATTAATCGTGAATTTTTAGCCAAGATGAAATCATCTGCATTTATTATCAATACTGCCCGTGGTGGACTAATTGATGAAAGTGCTTTAGTTGATGCGTTACAACGCAAAATTATTGCTGGGGCAGCATTGGATGTTTTAACTAATGAACCACCAGCTAAAGATCACCCACTATTAACTATGCCAAACGTAATTGTGACACCACATATTGCTTGGGGACCACTTGAATCAAGGCAACGTTGTTTGGACATTACCGAGAGCAATATTGCGAGTTTTATATACGGTGAGGCACAAAATCTGCTTAATTAAAGCTGGCGTAATTTGGGAGCATGTAATAAGTGTCAAAAATGACACTATTAAAATTTTGCATTATTCATTAAACTAACGGCATTAGTTTATTTAAACTATTTCTAGCGTAAGTATTTTTAAGCACTCACACTAGAAGATACCTCAAAACTAACTTATGTCTATAGGTGTAAATAATGCATATTAATTCACAAAAGAAAATCGTGATGGCTTTAGCTGCAGGTGGCTTTTTATTGGCTAGTTGTGGTGGAGCGTCTTCTTCAGGTAGCAGTAATAATGGCGGTGCTAGTCAAATTACGGCTAATGATATTACCATTGATAAAGCTGGTACAATTCCTGTATTTAATGGTAGCTCAACTAAAAGTGTGATTTATGTTCATAATAGTGGTAAAATAACTATTAGTGGAATTAATTTCTCAGTAAAATCAAATGTTAGCGCAAACTCACAAGTTACAAACTCGCAACGTTTACAAAGCGCAGGTCTTGCTGATTCAGCACAACTTACTATTGATGCAAGCCAGTGTACTTCAATCCCTGCAGGTCAATCATGTCCAATTGGCTTTATAACGCCAACTGTCGATAGCAAGCACGCTCAGGGCTCTGCAGTTATTCAAGCTACTTTTGCGGATTCTAAAAATAAAACCTATACGACAAGCGGAGTTTTGAATTACTCGCGTGTAGCCGATAAAGGTCAAAATGGTGCAGTTATCCATTCAGGTGTGTCAATGACTGCCGCCGCTAACGCAACTCAAGCCTACGGTACTGTTTATGTATATGGTAGTGGTGATGGACACGTTTATAATGTTAATAAACTTGCTCTTGATAATCCAGCATTAAAAATTTCCCAAGGCGATATTAATGGTCGTCAATTGCAATCACACTTTGTTCAGGCGGTAGAGTTAAGTTCTCCGGTAAATAGTAGTCAGTCCGTTAAATCTAACAGCAAATCAACTACTGCTGCAAAAAGCTTAAATAGTGTTATTAATGGCAATTTAAATGCTCAATCCAGCGATAGTCAAAGTGGGGCAAGTTACCTCTCTACTGTTGGTGTAAGCGCCGCTCCATTTAGCGATGGTGCGATCTTAACTACCGGAATAATGCCGCTAATTGATGTCTCAACTACCACTAGTGGGTCATTTGATGTTATTAACTCGGGTAATGAAGATGCAATCTTAGGTGCGACTACTGCGCCAGCTGGAACCACAATTACTACTAACACATGTACTAATACACTTGTTTCAGGGTAACTGCTCACTCACCCAGTAAAATATATTAAAAAAAGTTAAAAAATAGCTTGACAGGTTTTTTAGTGTTACTCC
>JAIEPY010000027.1 GCA_019748155.1 Burkholderiales bacterium
ATTATTTACTCTGTGGGAATTTTAGCATACTACTCAACCTAAACGCTGGGGTTTATTAGGGGGCTGAGTAGTAACAAGGATAGTTAAATTTTATATAGCGTTATTTTAGCACAATTATGGGGCTAAAAGCTTGCTTACATAGTAGGTAGAACAATTGGCGCTGGGGTAGATTGATGAGTTTGCTGATCAATCTGCTTAATATATTGCGTATCCATACTCTCACCAATAGCCTGCTCCTGAAAATATGCTTTACGTGCATCTTTTGAACTCTGTTCCATTAATTGCTCCTGCCCTTGCAAATATTGAAACTGTTGTTCGGGAGCACCTGATTGTCCTTGATACTCCCCCATACCTTCGCCATTGGGCATAACAAAGTCATCACCCATCATATCATCACCTAAGTCATAGGGATTGCCCATATACACCCCCATCGGAGTTTCACCATAAACATAATTTGGCTGATAGACTGCTGGTGGTCCATTATCGGCAAAAACAACAACAACGGCAAAAGCAATTACCAAGCTTAATATTAATTTATTTTTCATCTGCTTAATTATTAAAAATTGGAGTTGGGTTAACTGGCTTGCCATTTTTGCGTAACTCAAAATGCAAAATTGGTTTATCACTTTCAGTTTTACCAAGTTCAGCAATTTTTTGTCCACGTTTAACCGTATCACCTTCTTTTACCAAATTAACTTTATTGTGTGAGTAAGCGGTTAGATAATTATCTGGATGTTTAAGTATGATTAAATTACCATAACCCTTAAGCCCGTTACCACTATAAACTACTTTACCTGCAGCCGAAGCAACTACAACTTGTCCTTCCGCTCCAGCAACATCTACACCTTTGGTTGCAGCACTATATGGCTGAACAATTTTACCGCCAGTCACAGGCGCTAACCAACTTACACCGCCTAAAGTTGCAGAAGCCGCTGCCCCAGCTGCAACTGCAGATGTAGCTTTAACTGCAGTAGCAGATGCATTTGATTTAGCTTTAGACTTTGGTGCAGCAGTGCTTACAACCGTACCATCATCATCTTCATCTATTTTCTGGATTTTAGTGCCTGGTGCTGTTGCATCAGAAGTTGTAGCAACTGCTGGCTGAGCCGCTGCAGTAGGCACTGGTTGTTGTGTAACTGGTGGTGTAGTCGCATTTATAATTGGAGCGGGAGTTGCGCGAGTAAATGAGCAAGCACTTAATGTAATCACCGTCGATAGTAATAATATTATTTTCTTCATCTTAAGTAGTTTCCTCTTAGCTGGTTAATGCATCAACAATTGGCATTTGTTCATAATTGGTCGGCAAAACTTCAATCGGTGTAATTGAAACTTTCTCCTGCTTCATAAAAACGTCTAAATCCGTGCCAATTTCGTATTCTTCTGGCTCACTCGAGTGCCCTTGCCAATAAATCACATTTCCCCGTGGCGTAGACTGCTCTATCAAAGGTTGGTGAATTGGACGTAGACCAAGCTTAGTAGTTTCATAGCCTTTTATTTCGGCATACGGACGATTGGGAATATTGACATTCCAGATAAATACATCGGGTAAATATTTAGCATTGGTTTCCAATTTAGCTACTAGTTCACCAACAACCCGTGCGGCTGATTCTAAATGACTAAATGTGTTATGTGTCTCTTTGCTAACGCCGTTGGTCGAAAAAGCTAGTGCTGGAATCCCATGCAATGTTCCTTCACGCGCAGCGCCTACTGTGCCGGAATAAAGCACATCTTCTCCAACGTTTTCACCCATATTAACCCCAGATACAACTAGATCTGGATAATTATCCGCACTACCGTAAACACATTGTAAACCCAGGCGAACACTATCTGCCGGAGTGCTGGTAACAAAATAAACCCGCTCTTCTACTTGAGTGATACTAATTGGATTATAGACAGCAATTGATTGTCCAGCGCCACTTGAGTTACGCTCAGGAGCAATCATAATTACATCATGTCCAGCTGCTAATAATCCTGCAAATACCGCTTTAATCCCAGGCGCCAAATAACCATCATCATTCGTTAATAAAATTCGCATTGTGTTCCTTACTTATAATAACGTTGGCTAAACTCCAACATCCGATCAATTGGTTTACGTGCCAGCTCGATTAACTCGGGAGTCAGATAGTTAATTTCCACTCCGCCATTACCAGCTTGTGCTGCACGCACTGCATCTAAAGAATTAAGCTTCATATACGGACATGAGTTACATTGGCAACCACTATAAATTGGTGCTTGGCGTAAATCTAAATCCGGACGGGCTTTTCTCATATTATATAAAATACCATCTTCGGTCGCAACAAAGATAACGGCAGAGGCTTCACCATCGAAGTCACGTACCCAGTTTAACATCTGACTGGTTGAACCAATATAATCCGCGCCATGTAATACTGGCAAAGGACTCTCAGGATGCGCAATTAGAAATTTAGCGCCACTAACCGAAGCATAGGCGTTATCCAAGGCTTGCTGATTAAACTTATCATGAACCTCACAAACCGCTTCCCATAGCGGCATATCGTAACCATATTCAAAATTAAGATATGCCCCCATATTGCGATCTGGCGAATAAATTACTTTTTTACCCTCAGCATAGAGATGGGCAATAATATCATCAACGTTACGTGAAGTCACAATCCAGTCAGCTAGCGCTTTGTGCTCTGCTGATGAATTCACATACGCCACATGCACATAGTCAGCGTGTTCTTCCCGCCATTTTTTTAGCCGGGCAATATCCGTCATTGTTACCAAGGAACAAGTCGAATCGCTATGCGGTAACACTACCTTAGTTTGCGGATTAAGAATTTTTGCGGTCTCCGCCATAAAGCGCACACCAGCAAAAACGATTACATCCGCTTGTGCATCTCTAGCGTACAGAGATAGCTCCAGACTATCACCAACTTTATCTGCCAGCTCCTGAATCTCAGGAGTGGTGTAATAGTGGGCTAAAGTCACTACTTTAGTCATAATTAAAATCCAAAAATTTATAAACTCACACACTTGGAAGATTGTATATCCTCTAAGTGCTCGCTATTATAGCTAGGAGTATTAGCAGAAAATGTGAGGCATGTACTAGCGTACATAACGAACATTTTTTGCTAATAACGACAACGCTAGGATTCTGAGCTCGACGAGGATACTTTGTCATCAATACTCATTAATTGTACATTTCCACCCGTTGCCGTAATATTAATACTCACCGTACGTTCTGTTACTAAGAAATGCAAGTTATACCCATGATCAGTTTCTTGCATTACACCAGTTAACAAACTATCACGCTTCGCCAACTCATTTTTTATATTAGTCAGATTGGCGTAGCTTTTACTTACTAACAATACATGAATTAACTCAACCTTAGTAATATCACTACTAAAATATGATTTATTCGGAAGATAACGCCCTAAACTATCCGCAACGCCATCCTTAGGTAAAATGACCTGATTGCCACTAGCTAAGGCGTAAACCACTTGAACACAATATTCATACAGGCTATCCGCCAAACACCCAACAAAGCCACGTGCGGCAAACAACATAAAATTGCGTTCACCAGTTGGACCAGGTAGTTCAATTTGCTCGGTTAATGGTGAAATCTCTTTCAAACGCGTAGCTAATGCCAACAACTCAGTAATCTGTGCTTGATTAAGAGCTAATTGCCCAAGGCTATTGACAAAATTATCCAACTGCGCAAAATTTACAGTTTTTTTAGTAACTTTAGACTGAGGATGCACTGCAGTATGCACCAAGCGATATAGATACAACGGTCCACCAGCTTTCGGACCAGTTCCCGATAATCCTTCACCACCAAATGGCTGAACACCAACTACCGCACCAACCGTATTACGATTGATATAGATATTACCAGCTTTAATATTATTATAAACTTTGGCAGCAGTTTCTTCCAAACGACTGTGTAAGCCCTGAGTTAATCCATAACCGCTACTATTGATTTCGGCAATTACTTGATCTAAATCTTCGCCAGCAAAGCGAATAATATGAATAACCGGACCAAATACTTCGCGTTTTAATTCTTTAATTGAACCAATTTCAAATACCGTTGGCGCAACAAAAATTCCATCAGCGCATTCTGGCTGAAGTTTAGTTTGATAACACATCCGTGCCGTTTTTTTCAATTTATCAATATGATCCAATAGCACTTTTTGCGCTTTAGTATCAATCACCGGACCGACATCTGTATTTAATAGACACGGATTACCCACGCGTAGATCATCCATTGCACCTTTTAGCATTTTGATGGTTTTATCAGCAATATCTGCTTGTAAATATAATACTCGCAATGCCGAGCAACGTTGTCCGGCACTATCAAAGCCTGAAGTAAGCACATCCAGCACCACTTGTTCGGGTAAGGCTGTTGAATCGACAATCATTGCATTTTGACCGCCAGTTTCAGCAATCAGAACACCAGAATCTGCTTTAGATACTAAATTTTGGTTAATCGTTTGCGCTACTTCGGTAGAACCTGTAAAAATAACGCCAGCAACTCGTGGATCTTTGGTTAACTGATTCCCGATAATGCTACCACTACCGATCATTAATTGTACTGCCGCAGGAGGAACACCCGCTTCATGCATCAGTTTCACAGCATAATGGGCAATCAAATTAGTTTGTGCCGATGGCTTGGCAATCACTGGATTACCGACAAGCAAACTACTTACTACTTCACCAACAAAAATCGCCAATGGGAAATTCCATGGGCTGATACAAATCACCGGACCAAGTGCTTGATGAGTGCTATTGTCAAACTCATTAGTTACCTGAGCTGCATAATAACGGCAGAAATCAACCGCTTCACGTACTTCAGCAATTCCATTGCTCAAAGTTTTACCTGCCTCACGCACAACAATATTCAATATCTCATAGTAATTTTGCTCAAGCAAATCAGCAAATTTGACTATCATAGCAGCACGTTCTGCAGGTAGCGTTTGTGACCATGCAGGGAACGCACTGACTGCATTACTCACCGCAACGCCAACTTCATCCAAATTAGCATTTAAAACTTCACCAACCGTATCATTTTTATTGGCAGGATTGATAACTGGTTTAGCTTCGCGCTCGCTGATTACGTAATCCCAGAGTAAAGGCTCAGCACGGTAAGTTTTAGTTTGAAATTGGTTTAATTTAGCTTCCAATTCACTAAGCTGAAATTCATCGGATAAGTCTAAACCTAGTGAGTTAATTCGATTACCCGGATAAATATGACTTGGTTTATTGAAGAATGGATTAGATGCCCGTTCAGCTTTTTGCATTAATTCAACAGGGCTTACCACTAACTCACTAACCGGAATTGTCGGATCAACTAGTTGATGTACAAAAGAAGAATTTGCGCCGTTTTCTAATAAACGACGCACTAAATATGCCAATAAGGTTTCATAAGTTCCAACTGGCGCATAGACCCGGCAGGTTAGATTTAGATGCTCTTTACCAACTACATTATTGTAGAGAGTTTCACCCATGCCAAATAAACACTGAAATTCAAATTCTTTATCTTCGGCTTTTGCCATTGTATAAATTGCGGCTAAACTATATGCATTGTGAGTGGCAAATGCCGGATAAATTTCATTTTGCGCTGAGAGCATTTTGCGCGCACAAGCTAAATATGACAAGTCGGTATAAAATTTACGAGTAAATACCGGATAATCAATCTGCCCATCAACTTGAGCTTTTTTAATTTCACTATCCCAGTAAGCGCCTTTAACTAAGCGTACCATAATCCGATTATTGGCACGCTTTGCCAAATCAATCACATAATCAATTACGTATGGTGCACGACGTTGGTAAGCCTGAATAACAAAACCAATTCCACCAAAACCTGCCAAATCTTTATCCAGGACTAGTTTTTCTAATAAATCAATTGAAATTTCTAAGCGCTCGCTCTCTTCAGCATCAAGGAACAAAGCGATTTGATATTGTTTTGCCAATAGATATAAATGTTTCAAACGAGGAAATAACTCGCTCATTACGCGATCACGCTGTGCACGCACGTAGCGCGGATGAATTGCCGATAATTTAACCGAAATACCCGGACCATTTTTGGCGCCGCGCCCAGCATTGGCTTTACCAACTGCATGAATCGCATCAATATAACTTTGCATATATTTTTGCGCATCTTCATCAGTTAATGCCGCTTCACCTAACATATCATAAGAAAATTGATAACCTTTGGCTTCTTGTGGCACTGAGGCTTTGAGAGCATCCTCAATATTTTCACCCATCACGAATTGATTACCCATAAAGCGTACTGCTGTTCCCATCGCTTTACGGATCAAAGGCTCACCCCATTTACCAGCCAATCTAACAATACTTGAAGTTAAACTCTCACGATTATCCGCGTTAACCAATTTACCAGTTAAGAGTAACCCCCAGCTTGAAGCATTAACAAAGAAATTATCACCCTTAGTATGGCTTTTCCAATCGCCAGTTTTAATCTTGTCGCGAATTAGTTTATTTTGGGTGTATGCATCAGGAATCCTAAGTAAGCTTTCTGCCAAACACATTAAAGCAATCCCCTCTTGCGTGGAAAGTTTGAATTCCTGCATCAATGCATCAACACCCTTACCCTTAATCCGGTTAGTCCTTACTTTTTCAATTAACTCAGTTGCGAGTTGTTTAACCTCTGACTCTTTGGCAGCATCCCAAGCAAGAATAGTTTCTAAATTTCCAATACAGGATTGTTCATTGTGGCGATAATTTTGACTAATACGATTCTTTAATTCAGTTTGTGATTTGAGCGCGAGATTAAACATTTGACACCTTTGATTAGATTAAAACATTAGTCTAAGATTATACTATAAAGCAGGCAATTGTGCAGCGAAAAGCGAGCTTAGTATCCCCCACTGCATTATTAGTAGCTCGATTTAATAAAACACGCTTACGCACCAGATAATTACGAACTTCAGAGGTTTTTCTGATAAAAATAAAATGAAGTTGGAAGGCACCATTCTCCAAAAGCTTTAATTCTAATATTATATAAATACAAACTACAAAAACTTTTAATTCAAACCACGATATATTGATAGCTTGACATTCCTGTAATGCCAAGCTATATAATACTTAACAGTGTTACAATTATGCTAAAATACGACAAATTAATTAGAATTTCACATTAAAACCACTCAAAAAGTATAAAATCTTAGCAAAAAACATAAATAGCTACACCACAACAAGCAAATCTAATTAATAATATAGTCTGGAACGTAATAATTTAGAGGAACTTATTGATGAAAAAATCACTCAATCTTACTTTAGCACTTGGATTAGGCGTATTGCTTGCTGGTTGTGCAACTAAAATGGATCCAACTACGAAGGCTCCTGGATTTCTACCAAACTACAGCTTATTAAAACCAATTCCTAGCCCAGATGGAACACAAATATACAGCTATAAAAGCCCAGATGCTAAGCTTAGTGATTATCATGCTGCAATTATCACTCCTGTTGCTTTATATCAAACCGCAACTGAAAGTGGTGTAACTGCGGAGCAAATTGAACAAGCACGAACTAATATTAATAAGGGAATTCAACAAATCGTCAGCAAAAAATTACCCATTACCGATAAATCAGCTCCAGGTGTAGCACGTGTAAATGTGGCAATTACTGGTGCAACCCTTGAAGGAGAAGGTTTCTCAGTTCGCAATTTGATACCTATTTCAGCGGCAATAAAACTTGCATCGATGGCAACAGGCTTAGACAATAAAAAACCAATCATGGTTGTTGAAATTAAAGTAGTCGATAGTCAAACAGATAAACTACTTAAAGAAACAGTTACAACTATTAGCGGTGAAAAATTTCGCATGAATAGCAATGCAGTTGAAGAATTTCAAAAGCTTGCTACTGAATGGGTACAACAAGCTTTAAAATATTCCAGCAGCGACTAATTCCTCATTTTTAAATTAATAAAGCACGCCAATGATAAGCGTGCTTTTAAATTTTAACGACTCTACAATTAATTTTGGAGCTCTACCCGCCAACCGTAAATGGTAAAAACATCGTAATTGCCCGCTGAGAATCACTACGCAAAATTTTTAGAACTATTGTCTGTCCATTTTTATAGCGATCGACTATTTTCACAAACTGCTCCAATGACGCAACCGGAGTATTAGCAACCCCAAGGATAATATCACCACTTGCCAAGCCAGCAAACTGGGCATCACCATTCACACTTTGGATAAGCAATGCAGAATTCAGCTTCAGACCAAGTTGCTGCAATTGCTTAGCATTTAACTGCGCCACCGCAATACCAAGTTTAGTAATTTGTTTGCTCGCACCTTGATTAGAATTGCTATTACTACTAGCTACTATTGTTCCATTGACATCAGAAGCCATGGTCGTTGCAGTTAGATTAATTTGTTGATTATTGCGCCAAATTACTAAGCTAACTGGTTTATTTGGCCCTAAATTACTTACAATTTGCGGTAATTTTGAGGTATCCGTGATATCCTGTCCATTAGCTTTTAAAATTACATCACCAACTTCAATCCCAGCTTTTTCGGCTGCAGAACCAGCATCAACACCATTAACCAAAGCACCTTTAGCACTGTTTAGACCAAAGGATGAAGCTAGCTCTTCAGTCACAGGCTGAATTGCAATTCCTAAACGACCATGAACTACTTTACCAGTAGATTTCAGCTGGTCAGCCACGCGCATTGCATAATCAATCGGAATTGAGAATGAAATTCCCATATAACCACCGCTCTTACTGTAAATTTGCGAGTTAATTCCAACTACTTCGCCATTGAGATTAATTAGCGGGCCACCAGAATTACCAGGATTAATCGGCACATCCGTCTGAATATACGGAACTGCGCTATCATCAGGAAGGCTCCGCGAGAGTGCAGAGACAATTCCCTGAGTAATAGTATTTTCTAAACCAAATGGCGAACCAATTGCCACCACCCAGTTACCAGCTTTGAGCTTATTGGGGTTACCAATTTTAACGCTCGGCAAATTTTTGGCAACAATTTTAATTACTGCCACATCACTAGTCATATCAACCCCAACCACTTTGGCTTTAAACTCTCGCTTATCGCTAAGTTTTACCGTCACACTATCAGCATTATTCACTACATGCGCATTAGTTAAAATATAACCATCGCTGGACAAAATAAAACCTGAGCCTAGACCACGCTGTTTATACTTTTGTTGCTGTTGCGGAACCATCCGTTTAAAAAAATAGTCAAACATTGGATCGCCAGTACTACCAAATTGGCTACCTTGAGGAGTTACATTTTGAGTTACGTTGATGTTCACCACTGAACTACCGACACTATCGTAAATAGCTGAAAAATCAGGGTATGCGGAAATTGCGCCTGATGCAGAAAGATTAGGAACAGTAGTTGCAAAAGACAGTGTGCTGACAGAAATCGCAGCAAGCAAAGCCAGAACTAATTTTTTATTCATCATCGTTATCACCTTTGCGGATTAGTTAAAAATAAAAAACCTCATACCCTCCAGCTATATTAACTGTGAGTACTGTACTCAAACAGATTGGAAATACTGGTAGGCAACGAGCAACGAAGCCTACTACTAGTAGGTGAGGAGCTTGGCAACGACCCAGTATGATGAATCTGTTTGTGTATAGACGTTATTTAATCACTAATTTAGTAACAACGCAATATTTTTTCAAGACCTAAGCAGCAAATTTTTTAAGATTCCAAAAAAATAGCCGATACACAAAAGCATTGTGATACAAAAGCTTGCTGGCAAGTCAAAAGCATAAGAAATATACAAAGCAATAACAATTGCCAGATTAGCACTAATTACACTAATTATAATCGTTGTCGTGATGGTTCTACCCCACTGCATTCCGATTGCACCGGGAATAATCAATAAAACAAAAACCAATAATGCCCCCACCACCTGACACGCCATTGAAACTGTAACCGCTAACACCAGAAAAAAAGCCACAGAAAGCACTTTGAGTGGTACATTTTTAGAACTTGCTACGATTGGATCAATTGAAGCAAAAATCAACGGACGGCTAATAACTAGCATCGTTAACAAAATCAATACTGCCAATGCGCTTAGCTGAATCAATTGTGCGTGAGATACCGCAAA
This sequence comes from Burkholderiales bacterium, assembly GCA_019748155.1. GTDB lineage: Bacteria > Pseudomonadota > Gammaproteobacteria > Burkholderiales > UBA11063 > Aquella. Next base: position 10,063 of record JAIEPY010000027.1, read on the forward strand.
AATATTGCCAAATAAAATGCTCATTACGCTACCAGCATAATTATTCTGAAACAGGAATAAAAAATAAGCGCCAAGTCCCAAGACAAAAGTTAGAACCACACCAATAGCCAAATCATTTTTCTTAACCTTTTCCCCCATTAAACCCATCGCAACGGCAGCAAGCGCATTCAACAGTAATTGCCCAAACAGCCCTGAAATGCCTAGTAAGGCAGCACCAGCAGCACCGGTTAAACTCATATGCCCCAATGCATGCGCGGCAAAAGCAGTTCTACGCAGCACCACAAAGACACTGACAATACCACAGATAGTTGCAACGATTAAGCCTGATAACAAGGCATTTTGCATAAACTCATATGCCCACATAACTATCCTCTTTGACACACTCAATCGTTTCACAAAAATGAACACCACTACCACTAAAATGAATAAATGCATCCAAATGACTGGCAATTTCATGCATATCATGAGAAATAATAAATAAACCCAGCTGCTGATAGCGATGAATTTGCTGTAGTGCCTCAATAAAATGCTGCTTGGCATGCGGATCAAGATCAGCTAATGGCTCATCAAGTAATAGTAACCGTGGTTGATTAATCAATGCTTGCGCCAAATAAATACGTTTTTTTTGTCCACCGGAAAGCGTATTAAACGCCTGATGAACATAAGCCGTAGCCCCAACTAACTCAACTAGTTCGGCAACGCGTTGCTTTAGTTGCTTGCTGTACAGTGGTAGCCCCCAGAATTGCCCCCGATAACTACTCAAAATTAAATTTAAGCCACTCATATTATCACTGAGATTGATTTCACGTTCCTGCGGAATATACGAGATCAGATGATTAAGTTTACCCGGAGTATTTCCCAAAATCTGTAACTCACCGGAATTAGGTGCTAAATTTCCGAGGATGGTTTTCATAAATGTCGATTTACCTGCACCATTTTTACCAATAATCCCAATCCATTTATTATCATCAATTGTTAGATTAAATTTAGGTGTAATTGGCTTATCGTAACCTAAAACCAAATCTTTACAAATAATCATCCTAATGTAACTTTGCCAATGCCGCATCTGTAGCGCTAATCTCTTGATTTAACCATTTATTGATGGTAGTATTTGCAGGCATCGTTTCGCTGACACCAACTACAGAGACACCATTTTTACGGGCTAAATCCTGCATGTTTTTGGTAATTGAATCCGATACCTGATTATTATAAAATAAAACCTTAACTTTCTTACCCGTCAACAAACTTTGATAACTTGCAATCATTTTAGGCGTTGGTTCACTATCATTCATAATTTTCCACTGAAAATCTAATCCTTGCATTTTTAAGCCCAGCGCATCAGCCAGATAACCAAACACAGGCTCAGTAGCGGTGACTTGTGTGCCTGCATATTTAGCTTTGCTTGCAGCAATATTTTGAACTACAGTTTGATGAGCTTGCGTAAATTTTTGCAAATTAGCGTTGGTTTGCGCTTGGGATGCTGGTGCAAGCTGATTAATTCGTGCAGCTAATAATTGTGCAAGTTTAGGAAAAGTTTCTGGTTTATACCATAAGTGTGGATTTTGCCCAGATTTAACCCCCACTAGATCAGCAACATTAATCACTGTTACCTTAGATTTATCAACACCAGTTAGCATTTGATTAATCCAACTATCATAATCTGCACCATTATAGATAATAATTTGAGCTTGACTAAGCCCGCGACTTACGGATGGTGACGTGGTAAAAAGATGGGGATCTGCATCCGGATTACTAATGATACTTTGTACGCTTACCGCAGAACCACCCACTTCTTTAGCCAGCTCGCCATAGAAATTCTCTGCAGCAACGATATTTACTGGTGCAGAATAAGAATTTACTCCAAACATCAACAGCAAAGCAATCAAACTAATTTTTTTCATATTAAATACCTCTATAAAATTACTATCGCAATAGATTTTAACTATACTCAAACAGATTGAAGATATTATTCATCAATAAGTGCCCAGCGTGGGAATGGGTCTTCAAATTTCAGCCATTCATCAACTCCTGCATTCATTTCAGAATCAGTAAGCAAGCAACTATACTCGTAGTATTTGATTCTTGGACGCGAAGGATTGATAAAAAAGACGACGCAATGTAGACAGAACTACATAAGGAGTCTTTTGTGAAATCCGACAAAGTCCAAGATTCAAAGACGATGAGTATATTTAATTTTGACATTAAAAAGACTGGTAAAAAAATTCATGCTATTTTAGCTTTTCTAACTAGCTATATGTTATAGTGTAACATTATATCATGATGATGCATAATACAATGCAAAAATACACGACTAAAATTAAATGCTCAACAATCTGTATTTAGACTTATAATATTGCTATTAACATAATTAGTATTTATTTTTTATATGCAACCCAAATTTGAGAAAATCATTGACTATTGTAAGTCAAAAAATATTCAGCTAACTAATCAGCGATCTCTGATTATTAAAATTATTGCAAGCACAGCGGATCAATTAACCGCAAATGAAATTTTAATTGACTTACAAAAAATAAATCCAAAAGCAAATCGCATGACTATTCATCGTGCGCTGGAATTTCTTATTGATGTAGAGCTAATCCATAAGATAGCTTTTAATCATACATATAAGTTGTGTGCTCATCTCTATTGTAAACATGATCATCACTGCCAGATTTTGATTTGCCAAAAATGCGGCAATCAAACAGAAATACATAATCCACAGGTAACAGGGGCTTTACTAGAAATAAGTAAAACACATAATTTTAAGCTTGCAAATCCGGTAGAGATAACCGGCTCATGTGAAAAATGTCAAATGGAGGAAACTTTATGATAATTATTAATACAGTATTTGATGCTGGAAGTATTGTTGTTCATGACTTAAGTAATCCGCAAAATTTACGCTTTGGGATTCGCAATGATACCAACTCACATTTTGCGCAATGGTTTTATTTCCAGCTTAGCAATGTTAAAGATCAAGAACTGAGTTTAAATCTTGAAGGCCTGGATAAAACTGCCTACCCGGATGGGTGGGATGGTTATAATGTTTGCGCTAGTTATGATAATCAAAATTGGTTTCGCATTGAAAGCAGTTTTGCCAATAACACACTGACATGGTCGCTGACACCAGAATGTAATAGCATTTATTTTGCCTATTTTGAGCCTTATTCATACGCTCGGCATTTGGAATTAATTGGTTTTGCCAACGAATGTGATAATGTCCAACATCAGATTATCGGACAAACCACCGAGGGACGTAATTTAGATTTATTAGTCATTGGTAATCCAGAGGCAGAGTACAAAGTATGGATTACGGCTCGTCAACATCCCGGAGAAAGTATGGCAGAATGGTTCATGGAGGGATTAATTTATCGCTTATGTGATGAGCAAGACGCAGTGAGCATTAACTTACTAAAAAATCATGTGTTCTATTTAGTTCCTAATATGAATCCAGATGGTGCATATCATGGCAATCTACGTACGAATACTACTGGAAGCAATTTAAACCGTGAATGGCTAACTCCTACACTAGAAAAATCACCCGAAGTTTACTACACCCGCAACAAAATGCTAGAGACCAGCGTTGATCTATTCTTTGATATTCATGGTGATGAATCCCTTCCATATATCTTTACCTCTGGCTGTGAAGATAATCCTAGCTTTAGCGCTAAACAACAAAAACTACAACAACAATTTGAAGAATTATTTCCATTAATCAATCCGGATTATCAAACCAAGGTGGGCTACCCTAAAGGTCACTTTAGCAGTGAATCTGCGACGGTTGGCACTAAATGGGTTGGTAACCAGTTTGACTGTCTGGCATATACTTTAGAAATGCCATTTAAAGATAATGCAAACTTACCTAATGATCTGTATGGTTGGAATGGTGAGCGCTCATCATTACTTGGCGCAAGCTTATTAACTATGCTTAATTTGCTTAAATTATAAGCGTTACTAATTAAAAAAACTGGAATTTAAGTCCAGTTTTTTTAATTTAATATAAGCTTTAGCCTAAAACTAAAATCCCAGTATACCAGCAATAACCGCAAACAAAAGCCAGAATTACAATAGTTGCGCATAGTACAATTTCGAATTTATTCTCAAACATTTTACGATTATCTTCTTTGCGTGCTTTGTAGAATAATGCAATCCCGATTAAATACATTAAAGTTGAGATTGCTAAATATTTTAAACCCCCGGCATAAATCATCCAGATTGCATAAGCTACTGATAACGAGCCTTTGATTAATTCATAGACATAGATTTTTTTATCAGTAATAATCAACTTAACTGAAAACATTGCTGCCAACAAATAGGGTACCAAGACCAAGCTTGTCGCAATCATAATCATATTGAGGTAGACTGCCTGACTAAAATAAGCACAAATCATTATAAACTGTAAAGTAAAACCAGCCATAAGCGCTGCATTTACTGGCACACCACGATTGTTAATCTTAGTCAAAAATTTAGGCATCGTCCGATCTGAGGCAGATAAGAATAAGATATTTGTCGCCAACATATTCCATGCTAATAATGCGCCAATCACGCAGATTAAAACCGCAAAACGAATAATATTTGCACTAATCGGACCAACTACGGTTGCCATAACGCCAGCAGTTGATGGAGTTGATAATGCTTGCACACTGCTGGTAGACATAATACCAAAAGGTAAGACAGACAACAAAGTATCAATAATTAGCACAACAATTACGGCCAGCATTGTTGCCCTACCAACATCTTTCATTGATTTAGCATAAATAGCATAAATACATGCAGCTTCAATACCAAGAAAATCCCAGACTGTCACTAACATTGTAGCCTTAATTTGATCCAGCATGCTACCTAAATGTAAGTCATGCGTTGCCATATTTTTTGCAAATATCTCGGTTTTAAAACCATAAATAAATACTAAAATCAATGCAGCCAGCGCCATAAGCTTAACTGTAGTAATCATTATATTAACAATTGAAGCTTCTTTTACACCGCGGATAATAAGCGCCATGACAATCCAGATTAATAATGACTCACAGAGGAAGGATGAAAACGTAGCCCCCGCGGTAGATCCATGACCAAAAATAGGAAAGAAGTTACCTAGTGTGGCAAAAATATAGATGAGGTAACTAGCATTACCCAAAAGAGCATTAAGAAAATATCCCCATGCAGAAGTAAATCCAACATAATCACCAAAACCAAATTTGGCATAACCATAAATACCACTTTTGATGTCAGGACGTTTATTACTAATATAAACAAAAGACCATGCTAGAGCAAGCATTCCAGCAGCAACAATAAACCAATGTAAAACAACAGCAACCGCACCAGAACGATTCGCCATATTTTGTGGGATATCAAAAACCCCACTCCCCATCATAGAACCAAACGTCAGAGAGAATAAAGCAAAAAACGTTAAATCTCTAACGTTAACTCCCGAGCTAGGTGTTTTCGCAGCCATAACTTTTCCCTTAAAAGCCTAAAGATCTTATTTTAAAAACAATTACCACACAAACTATCAAAAATAAAGAGCGCGATAACAACACCCCCCAAATCGGTTTTAACCGCCCCGCCCCTAGTCATTATGCATTGCCTTTTATTTACTCATTAAATCAATTTTGTAAAAAACAACCCTTAATTTAACTACCCTATATTCAGCATAAGCATAAACAAAATAATGCAATATATATCACCGTGTTATATGGCATAAAAACCTATAAGTATAAATCAAAACTAATAGTTTATGCAACACCTTTTCGATAATATTCAGTTAGTTTATCATGTTTTATCAGTACAAATTACTAAAAACATGCTAGCATAAAAAAATAGCGTCAATAATTAAAATTGACGCTATTTCTAAGCTAATTAGAACTACATGGATTTATTAGTACATACCACCCATGCCGCCCATTCCACCCATATCTCCGCCACCAGCCATAGCTGGAGCATCATCTTTAGGCAAATCAGCAATCATGCAATCTGTAGTTAACATTAAACCAGCAACTGATGCGGCATGTTGTAATGCGGCACGAGTCACTTTAGCCGGATCAAGGACACCCATTTCGATCATATCGCCAAACTCATTAGTTCCAGCGTTATAACCAAATGCACCCTTGCCTTCTAGTACTCGATTAATTACAACTGAAGGCTCTTCACCACAGTTAGCTACGATTTGACGTAGAGGTGCTTCGATTGCTTTAAGCACAATCTTAACGCCAGCATCTTGGTCGGTATTAGACGTCTGCACCGCGCTAAGCACGCTACGTGCACGTAACAAGGCAACACCACCACCAGCAACGATACCTTCTTCAACTGCAGCACGAGTTGCATGCAGAGCATCTTCTACACGCGCTTTTTTCTCTTTCATTTCAACTTCTGTCGCAGCACCAACTTTGATTACTGCCACACCGCCAGCCAATTTAGCTACGCGTTCTTGAAGTTTTTCTTTATCGTAATCTGAAGTGGATTCAGCAACTTGTTTGCGGATTTGCTCCACACGTGCTTTAATTCCATCTTCGCTACCAGCACCATCAATAATCGTAGTATTTTCTTTACCGATCTCAACGCGTTTAGCTTGACCTAATTGAACTAATTCAGCTTTTTCTAAAGACAAACCAACTTCTTCAGCAATCACAGTTGCACCAGTCAAAATCGCGATGTCTTCTAGCATAGCTTTACGACGATCGCCAAAACCAGGAGCTTTAACCGCAACTACTTTTAAAATACCGCGCATATTATTAACCACCAATGTCGCTAAGGCTTCACCTTCAACATCTTCAGCAATAATCAATAATGGGCGACCGGCTTTTGCTACTTGTTCCAATACAGGTAATAAATCACGGATATTAGAGATTTTTTTATCTACTAGCAAAATAAATGGAGTATCTAATACTGCCATTTGCTTGTCAGCATTATTGATGAAGTATGGCGATAAATAACCACGGTCAAACTGCATACCTTCAACGATATCTAGTTCGTTATTTAAACCACTAGCATCTTCAACTGTAATTACGCCTTCTTTACCAACTTTATCCATTGCCGTTGCAATAATTTCACCAATTGACTCATCTGAATTAGCTGAAATTGAACCAACTTGTGCAATTTCTTTAGTCGTTGCACATGGTTTAGAAATATTCTTAAGCTCTGCTACCAGACCTTCAACTGCTTTGTCAATACCACGTTTTAAATCCATTGGATTCATACCAGCAACAACGTATTTCATACCTTCTTTAACAATTGCTTGTGCCAAAACAGTTGCAGTAGTAGTTCCATCACCAGCCACATCGGCAGTTTTAGAAGCAACTTCCTTAACCATTTGCGCACCCATATTTTCGAATTTATCTTTTAATTCGATTTCTTTCGCTACTGACACACCATCTTTAGTTACTAGCGGAGCACCAAATGAGCGATCTAAAACTACATTACGTCCTTTTGGACCTAAGGTTACTTTAACTGCATCTGCCAAAATGTTAACACCACGCACCATTTTTTCACGGGCGTCAATTCCAAATTTTACTTCTTTAGCTGCCATAATTAAACAACTCCTTAATATTTTAAAAACTTAATTAATATTTACGATTTATTTACGCTACGATAGCTAGAATATCGTCTTCACGCATTACCAAAACTTCTTTGCCGTCTAATTTTACTGCCTGACCAGAGTATTTACCAAACAAAACCCGATCACCAGCTTTTACACATAAAGCATGACGTGTACCATTGTCAAGTAATTTACCTTCACCAACTGCAACCACAACACCCATATCTGGTTTTTCTGCAGCAGCACCTGGTAACACGATTCCTGAAGCTGTTTTTTCTTCAGCTTCAACACGTTCTACAACTACACGATCATGCAAAGGCTTAATTGTTACCATGAGTTAGACTCCTTTTACTCTAAAAAGTTAATTAACAAAATATATTGTTTTCTTGATACTGGGTTATATAAGACAGATTGGGCATATTTCAAGAGTCACTCATAAAAATAATCAATATTTTTTATCTAAAAACCAACTATCACCTTGAAATAATTTGATAAAAAAACAGCACTACTTGGTTTCAACCTCGGAAGTTGATCACGTAATTTACATACTATTTATTTACTTCTATTGCAAATAAACTAGTCATTAAGATACAAATGACTATCATAAAACCTGCTAATGGTAAGGTTGAATTGACATGAAATAAACTGATTAAAGCAGAAAAAACCGCAGCCACAAAGACTTGAATTGAACTATATAACGCTGAAGCAACACCAACACTTTTACCGACCGATGAAAAAGCCTGCGCGCTGCTATTTGCAAATAACGCACTACTGGATAAATAAATTAACACCACTAAAATAACTAAACTCCAATAAGTTAGTGGAATAATTGTAGCGATTAATAGGCAATAAATAGCGGTCACCCACATTAAGACCACACCATTACGAATTAATTTATCCATATGAAAATGTTGTAACAATCGACCATTGGTAAAAGTACCAAGCATATAAACAAAAGATAAGCCCAGCGTAGTTGTACCAAATTCAGTTGGTGATATACCGATTTTATTTTCAAATAAGAAACTAGCAACTGCCAGATACGACATTAGCACCGCATAAGTCAGTGCAGAAAACATATTGTACTTAAAAAATGTTTTATCTTTTATTACATCATATGCTGAATGTAAAATTCTTCCCAGATTCAATTGATCATTTAACTCAGTATTGCTATCATCTTTAAATTGATAACTGATATAGATGGCAAATAGATTATAACAAAGCAATATCCCAAATATCGGCCGCCAGCCAAAATACTGCTGAAGAAATCCACCAAAAAAAGGAGAAACGTCTATCACCAACACCGTAATTACCGCCAAATTGGAGGCAAACTTGGCTAATTCAACACCACTCATCCGATCACGCAAAATAGCCCTGCTCAAACTACCAACACCACTAAAGCCAAGTCCCTGAATCAGCCGTCCGATAATTAAAACATAAATATTAGGTGCTACTACACACATTAAAGTGCCAACTGAACTAATGCTAGTTGAAAGAATCAGAATTTTACGCCGACCAAAATAGTCAGAGATATAACCAAAAAATATTCCGGGTACTGCCATACCAAATAAAAATACCGCGATGGATAATTGCGTAAGGCTATTGCTAATCGAAAAATCATGACTAATATACGGCAACGACGGAATGTATATCTCGGCTGCAATTTGCCCGATTGTGCTGGTTACAATGATAAACAAGAGGAATTTATATCTACTTTGATCGCTCACAACTCGCTCAATTAATTAACTTTATTATTTGTGCTAAATACTTAGCATCAATTTCATCAAATTGATTTAACATTTCACTATCAACATCCAATACCGCTATAATTTCACCAATGGTATTTCTTACTGGTAAAACAATTTCAGATTTCGATAATGAACTACAGGCAATATGCCCGGGAAATTGCTCAACATCCGGTACTAGCTGGATTTCACCACTTTGCCATGCGCTACCACAAACACCTTTGCCTTTATTAATCCGTGTACAGGCAATTGGGCCTTGAAATGGACCTAACACCAGCTGTTCACCACGAACGATATAAAAACCAACCCATAGCCAGCTAAACGTCATTTGCAGTGCCGCAACCATGTTTGCCATATTGGCAATTATGTCATCTTCACCACTTAATAATCCTTGAATTTGCGGTAACAGCTCCTGATAACGTTGCTCTTTATCACCAGTTGAAATGATTAATTTTTCTGCCATAATTACACCTTATTTAGTATGTAGTATTTTCTGTGCGTTAGTAAAATCACCACTTAGTAAAGCATCACTGACACTAAGTACTTTATCAATATTGCGTTCAATTTCTATTTTATCATCAAGTATTGGATTATTTAAAACATAACCCGCGACTTTGCTCGCATCTCCCGGGTGCCCAATCCCAATACGTACGCGCCAATAGCTTTTACCAATCACCCGATCAATATCTTTTAATCCATTATGCCCACCGTTGCCGCCACCTTGTTTTAATTTGCTAGTCCCTGGTTTAAAATCTAGCTCATCGTGCACCACCAAAATCTCTTCGGGCTGAATTTTATAAAAATTGGCTAAGGTATGTACTGACTTTCCCGATAAATTCATATAGGTTTGTGGTTTAAGCAAGAATAAATCCTGTTGCCCAATTTTAATCTTGGCTAACTCCGCAAAGTATTTACTCTCTAGGCTAAATGTCGCACCAAGCTTACGCGCCCAAGCCTCGACACACCAAAATCCGGCATTATGTCTGGTATCCGCATACTCACGTCCGGGATTTCCCAAACCAACGATAAGTCTAATCATCTTTGTACCTATAAAAAAAGCCCAGGTCTTTTAAAACCCAGGCTCTCATTAGTCGCGCGACTGAGATTACTCAGCTGCAGAACCTTTAGCTGCTGGTACATCTGCAGGAGATACGATCTCAGCATCTGCAACTTCAGCAATACCGCCAGCGATCAATACAACAGCATCATCACCGCGTAATATTTTTTCTAATTTAACGCCTTTAGGTAAAGTTAAATCAGATAAATGGATTGATTGACCAGCTTTTAAATTTGCCAAATCAACTTCAATAAATTGTGGTAGATTGCTTGCCAATGCACGAACTTCAACCTCAGTTGCTACGTGAGTAACGTGAGCACCTTGAGTTTTAACCGCAGGACAAGTATCTTCGTTTAAGAAATGTAACGGAATGCTCATATGAATTTCTTCAGTAGCAGAAACGCGTTGTAAATCTAAATGCAATACTTCCGGACGGAATGCGTGGAAGTGGAAATCACGTAAAACAACTTGCTCAGTTTTACCATTTAACTCTAGATCCAAAATTGACGTATGAAAAACTTCTTTTTTCAATGCGTGGAAAATTGTATTGTGATCTAGTGTAACAGCAACAGCTTCGCTACCTGCTCCGTAAACAATAGCTGGTACTTTACCAGCATGACGCAGGCGGCGGCTCGCACTTCGACCTTGCTCTTTAACGTCACGAGCTTCAGCGATTAATTTGATTGACATAGTTATTATCCTTATATTATTAATAAAATACTACTAGACTAAATCGCGACCAATTTATATCTAAGCGCATGATTATAGCATTAAAGTCAAGCACTCGCATAAATAAAACAAGCTCAAATTATGCTAACAAACAAATAAAAGCACACTTTGCAGCATAAGTTTATGTTATAATATTGCCCCTGTGTGTGCATTTAGCACAACTTGAATTAATAAAATTTAATTAAACTTTAGGAGTTTATATTGATGTATGCGGTAATAAAAACCGGCGGCAAACAACATAAAGTTGTCGTTGGCGAGAAATTAAAAGTAGAACTGATCGCTGCAGAACTCGGAAGCAACGTTACTTTATCAGAAGTATTAATGGTTGCTAACGGTGAGAATGTAGTTATTGGTAGTCCTGTCGTTGCCGGTGCAACAGTTGAAGCAACTGTAATTGCACAAGGTCGTCATAAAAAAGTACGCATTTTCAAAATGCAACGTCGTAAACATTATCAACGTCGTATGGGTCATCGTCAGTATTATACTGAATTGTTGATCGATACAATCAATAACTAAAAGGAGCAACGAATATGGCAACGAAAAAAGCCGGTGGTAGTTCAAGAAATGGACGCGATTCAAATCCTAAAATGCTAGGTGTTAAAGCTTACGGCGGTGCATTGGTATCTGCTGGGAGCATTATCGTTCGTCAACGTGGCACTCAGTTCCACGCTGGTGTAAACGTTGGTATGGGTAAAGATCATACTTTGTTTGCTAAAGAAGATGGCGTAGTTAGATTTTCCGTTGGTGGAAAATTAAACCGTCGCATCGTTAGTATCGAAGCAGCTGAGTAATAGCTTAAAAAATTACAATGATATGTATTATGCCCTGCTTAATTTAGCAGGGCTTTTTATTTATTTAGCAAGTTAAATTTGTGGCACGATTCTCCACTGTTTGGATAAGTAACTAACAATCATCGGTAATGCTATTGCAAGAGCAAGAGTCAGTGCAATGAACACCTCCAATAAATCTGCTCTTAGCATAAAAAACTGCAATAAAAAGGTTAATATTGGAGTAAAGCCCATTGCCAGCGAAAATTTCTCAGAACCAAATTTCTCAATACATAACTGACCAAAGTAGAGCGGTAAAACTAGCGTAATCAATCCGATTATAACCCCCTTCCCGAGTATATCCGGAGTAATCAAGCTAAATTCATGTCTGTAGCTTATCAAAGCCAGTGGCATCAATAATAGCAACCAGTAACGCAAAGCAAGAATCTGGCGCGAATTTACGCCTTTAAAATTAAGTCCCTTGGAAGCTCTGAGATAGAAGTATAATGATAACCCAGTCAACATCGTGATTAAAATTCCAATAATAGTTTTAGTTAAGGGATAACTGCTAAAAGTTACAAAGTAAAATAATACAAAGGTAGTCGCAACCATTAATGCCTGAATGAAATACAAGGGGTTTTTAGTAGTCTTTGCCATAACAATTGCACCAAAGAAACTTGGCCAACCCAAATAACTAAAAACAAAAATAAATGGCGTAAAAATGATTGGAATTATAAAACCTGCAATCCACATAAATGTTGTAGTTGCAATCACTTTTATCAGCCCTAACCAGATTGAGCTATCACTTAAGACACGGCGATAAGTATTTTTATTTTGCCCTAAATTTAGCAGATGAAAGCTAATCACTGCCGTAATCGCAGAAATAAAAATTAAAATATCGTGATTAATATTTTGCCCCCAGAAATAGATTATAATAGGGGCAATTGCATTAAATGCCAAAAAAAGAATTAGATAAATCATTTACAATACCTCAAATAATTGATGTCGTGATTATATTAAAATCAGCTTTGTTTTCATACCGTGTTTTTGCCAGGGGTTATCCGAATGTTAGAGTCATTTATAGATAAAATCGTAGTATTAGCCAGTATGCTGCCAACTCAGATAATTGGGGTAAAAAACCTTGAATCATGTTATTTATATTGTTCGCCGAATTTCGCAGAGCTTCTAGGGTCTTCTGTAGAGGATATTGTTGGCAAGCATGACATGTTTATCAATGATGCAAATAGTACATTACGAATTTGCGAAGATCAACAAATTATTGCAACACGAAGGGCACTCCCATTTATGCATATTGACAAAATCAAAGGCAAACTTAAGCCATTGACTTTTATCAAATCACCAATTATTGATAGTAGCAGTAATCAAGTTATTGGTATTTTATGTCAAGCATTTGATTTTGCTACGCTTAATCCGGCACAACAAATTCTCAACACTTATCAAAGCTTAAACCTTGAGCAACAACAGAATCAGGAGCTACCCCATTTAAGTAAACGGGAAAAACAGATAGTTTTCCTTTTTCTAGCTAATCTAAACAGCACTGAAATGGTAGAAGTTATTTATCAGATGGAAGGTAAAAAGCTCCGCAAAGGTACCATAGACTGCGTCTTTACCGATCAATTATTTCCCAAATTTCAGGTATATAACCGCCAAGCCTTATATGCGAAATTGGTACAGCTAGGCTATAACCGCCTAATTCCTAATGAGATGCTCCCCAAGCAAACAATGGCTCTTGATACTCACACGATATACTAGTGATGATAATTTCTAAGTAAATTTTAAAACATGGGATAGCGCATTATATAGCTCAGTCTGAATCGTCCATGCAGACGAAGAATATGCTATAATTTGCGACCATTTTATCTCAAACAAAAGGATCAAGGTAAGTGAAAGTCGTAATTAAAGTTGGTTCTCAGGCAATACTATCCCCAGAAGGTGAAGCACTTGAAGCAGTAATGACAAATATTATCCTGCAAATAATTGAATTACAACAAGCTGGGCATCAGGTTATTTTAGTGAGTTCTGGTGCAGTTGCCTTAGGGCGAGGTATTTCACGTAAAATAGTCGCGCGCGAATATGGTAACTCCGTTGCTGATAAACAACTTCTGGCAAGTCTTGGGCAGCCACAATTAATGGCAATCTATACCAAAATCTGTGAACAACAGCAATATTTAGCAGCACAATTACTCTTAACCAAATATGATTTTCAGACTAAACGCAGTTATACCAATATATTACGTTTATTACAAAAAGCACTCTCACAAAGCAATGTAATCACCATCATCAATGAAAATGACAGTGTTGCAGTAGAAGAACTAATGTTTACCGACAACGATGAATTATCTGGAATCATTGCAGCCCAAATCGGCGCAGATAAACTCCTGTTACTGACCAGCATTAGCGGCGTTTATGACAAGAATCCGTTAGAAGCCGATGCAAAACTACTAGAAGAGATTCATCTCAAAGATAGTTTACCAGAATTGGACGGTAAAACTACACTTGGACGTGGCGGCATGAGCAGCAAATTAAATACGGCACGCAAAATGGCAAGCGTGGGTGTTATGACCCATATTGCCAATATTGCGGAGCCGAATGTAATAACTCGCCTGGTTTTAGGCACTGATAAAATCGGCAGCAAGGTTATTCCCGAGCACAAACAAACAGCACGTAAGAAATTTCTGGCTTTCACTCAAGGACAAGCACAGGCACAAATTACTGCCAATTGGGGATTAGTTGCGGCACTAAGCAAGCATGATGCGATTAGTATTTTACCAGTAGGAATCGAAGCATCTAATGGTAATTTTAAGCGCGGTGATTTGATTGAAATTTTGAATCCAGCAGGAGATAAAATTGCGATTGGGGTTGCTCGTTATAATGCGAGCAAATTACAGGAGTACATTGGGGGAAAAAACCATCCCGAATTTATCCACTATGATTATTTACATATTGACCATGATGCTATTTTAGCAGGAACTACAAAATGAGTGAAATTAGCACACGCCTACAACAGCTAAAAAATGATTACCCATCGCTACTCAACCTCACCGATCAACAACGTAATCAAGCCTTATTAGACCTGGCCACACGCATTGAACAACAAGCTCGAGAAATAATTAATGCAAATGCCTTAGATCTGGCAAAAATGTCCATTAATGATCCAAAATATGACCGTCTCAAACTTACAAGCGCACGAATTAATGCAATTGCTGCCGATGTACGCCAAGTTGCCAGCTTAACTACACCATTAGGGATTATTCTAGAGCAACGCACTTTGGCTAACGGTTTGGATTTACAAAAAATCCGCGTTCCGCTGGGAGTAGTTGCGCTAATTTACGAAGCGCGTCCCAATGTTACTATCGATGTATTTAGTTTATGCTTTAAATCCGGCAATGCGGTCGTCTTAAAAGGCGGCAGTGAAGCTATTAACTCCAATCAGATTTTAGTGGAATTAATTAAACAAAGTTTGCAGGCACAGCAAATCAACCCAGAGATTGTCTATCTAATGCCACCTGAGCGGGCTGCAGTTTATGATTTGCTTAATGCGGTAGGTCTGGTGGATGTATGTATCCCACGTGGTAGCAAAAATCTAATTCAATTTGTGCGTGAAAATGCCAAAATCCCAGTAATTGAGACTGGCGCAGGGATTGTTCACACTTATTTTGATCACAGTGGCGATGTTAGCAGTGGTGCTAAAATAATCAACAATGCGAAAACCAGGCGAATTAGTGTCTGTAATGCACTGGATACTCTAATTATTCACCGCAGCAGGCTGGCGGAATTAGCAGAGTTAGTTGCACCACTGATTGAAAATCAGGTTATTATTTATGCGGATACCGAGAGCTATCGTGTTTTAGAAGGTAGTTACCCTGCAAAACTTTTAAAGTCAGCAACCGCAGAGGATTTCGGACGGGAGTTTTTAGATTATAAACTGGCGATTAAATGCGTTGATAGCTTAGAAGAAGCAATCAAGCACATTCAACAATATAGCTCGGGACATAGTGAAGCAATTATTAGCAACGACCCACAAAGTATTGAGCAATTCATTAATCAGATTGATGCCGCCGTGGTCTATATCAATGCCTCAACCGCTTTCACAGATGGTGGGGAATTTGGCATGGGTGCTGAAATTGGTATCAGCACGCAAAAACTTCATGCCCGCGGACCGATGGCATTGCCAGAACTAACCAGCTATAAATGGATCGTACGTGGCAACGGTCAGACACGTTAATCATTTTCACGAGAGAGTGCCGCAGATTCTGCTGCGGTAATACTCTTTAATGCATTCATCATTGGTGGTTCGACAGATGGTTCTTTCGTAGTAAATTTTATATATGCCAGCGCAATTACAATCATCACTAAACTAGTAATTGCGAGTTGTTTAAAACTTATTTTACCCGTAGTAAACATAAATACCACAATAACTACCCCGATGCTAAATATAGTAAGAAGTTACTGCTCAGCCTCCTATAGGCTAAGCTAAATTTATACAATCACTAAATTGTAATCCAATGGATTTAAAATTAC
>JAIEPY010000120.1 GCA_019748155.1 Burkholderiales bacterium
ACAGTGAAAATCGGAGAGAAATATTAAGCAACAGATTGGAGACAGTTTATGCCTGAATATTTATCATGTAGTAAGATTCAAATTAGTCATTGCTTTGGTAATTAGATTGATTAAACGTGGCTCGGAGGTAATTGTTTTCGCAATATTTGGATATACATCACTGATTTCAAGCTCAACGAATTCAGCCTGATAGCTTTTGTTTATACTCTCAACGCACTCTTCTAAAAATTGTTTCCGCTCAATATATTTATTATCATCAAATTCACGAATATCAATAATCATTTCTGCATGCGCGGTATCACCAGTTAAATTTTTAACCCAGAAATAGCCTTCTTTCTTTTCGCTATTTTCTGGACGCTCTTGGGCTGGTAACAGGCTAATTAGCTGGTGCGCCATAATTAATGCATTACGCATTTTACCTTTGGCAGACATAGGATGAGCCGTTTGTCCTTTAAATTTAACGGTTGCACAGCCAGCATTCCAGTTTTCAACCATGTATTCGCCAATTCCACAACAGTCGAGGGCATAAGCAAAATCCACCTTAAATTGGTTAATATCCAACGCTTTTGCACCTTTTAGACCAATTTCCTCATCAGGCACGAAAACAAGTTGAATTTGCCCATGGGGGATTCCATTTTGTTTAATTAAATCAATTCCTGTCAATACTTCCGCGATAGCCGCCTTATCATCAGCACCCAATAAAGACATTCCATCTGAAGTCAAAATATCGTCACCGATATAATTCTCTAGTTCTGGAAAGTCGCTTACTTTTAGCCAGACATTAAGTTCTTTATTAAGTAATATATCCCCACCAGAATAGTTTTTATGAGTTTGTAATTGAGTCTTTCCACTAGTGCCAGGTGCGGTATCAAGATGAACAATAAACCCGATTGATGGAGCATCAGCTTGTGTTGCTTGTAGTGTGGCGAAGACGGTTGAAGTGCTATCTTTATAAATATTGGTGTAATATCCAAGCTCATTTAGTTCAGCAGTTAATAAATCTGCCAGAATATGCTGCCCATTACTGCTGGGGAGTGATTTAGCACCATCTACCGCTGTTGTATCTATTTTTACATAACGTCCAAAACGGTCAGTTAGTATATTTTTTATATTATTCATCCCTATTTTCTATTGTAAAGTTTTAATATGAATTTTGATCAACCGTATGATAACATACCATTTGCTGTTAAAAGAACACAGCGCATAAAAAATAAGCACGCTGTGTTTAAAGCTGAAGAGGAAACATGAAACGTTATTATAGGCAATTACTATTATCATAACCACCAACATTTTTGTTATTTTACGATATGTGCTTAAATTCTCTAGTAGCTTTAGATGATATAAAAGTTATTATAAGAACAATAAAAACGCCAAGGGTTGTGTCTAGTAATCTTATATTTGCGATAGAAACTACCTTGGGATCATGAAACCACAGTTAAGGCGGTTAAGAATACTATATATGCTCCGTAATGTTTAGCAAAGCAAATAATCATAAAAAACATAATTGGTAGCACTACTAGTGATAAAATAAATTTATTATGAACCAGTAAAATTATTACTACTGAAATAGCATAGCCGATTAAAGTACCTAATAGCCTGTGTTTTATTCTTTGAAATGACAGGTTATGGTCTACTTTTTGAATAAACAGTGCAACGGTGGGTAACCAATATACTGGCTGTAAGTCCCAAAGTCTGGATACGATATAGCACCCTATTACGGCAATTGATATTCTAATTGAAAAATTAATTTCTAACTTTTTAAACTTTAGCAATTTATGTTTGATTAATGGGTGATACTGAACATCAGGCTTTGCAAATTTAAGATATAAATTAGTGATGATAGCAAGGATAGAACCACCTAAAATGTAACTAACACTATACCAAAATGAAGTACCAATATTTATATCAAATCCAGTGCCTACAATAAACATATAACTAGTAAGTAACGTGGTAATTGAATTAAAAACCCCTGATGTCGCAGATAGACCAGTGAGCCATAGTAAAAATAAAAGCATCAAACAACTTACCAATAAATTACTATGTAATATACAACTAATAAATAATAATATTCCAGAGATAAAACACAACAAAATACTATGTCGTAATAATATTGATGGCACAATATGCTTATCGAATATCTCAAGAATTGCAACCATGAAGATTCCAAGTCCAAAAAAGTAGAAAGAGAGATCATATTTAGCTATGACTGCATAAATTAGATATACTATACAAGTGAGGATACTTGCTCTAATTGATACCCCTACAGTATAGTTAGAGAGGTCAAAGTATTTTTCATTCCACATACATAATCCCCTAATAATCATTTGTTCATTAATAAGCTATAACCATCAGTAATTATATATAAATGCAGCTATTTATAATAACCAACATTGTTGTTACTTCGATTTCAGATTTGTTTTTTAACTCCGCTTATAAATTGTAGATTATAGGGTTACAAGAGGAAAAACTCAAAGCTGTATTGACAAACAATCGTGTTTAGCGATAAATACTATCAATAACTTGCTATTTAAAAAACCTCGTTCTTTAGTATAATTATGGATTGAATTATCGAAGGGGCCTATACAAACGCATGAATATTAGATTAAACATATTAGACTTAGACTACAAAATATTAAAAATAATTAGACTATTCGTTTTATTTTTCTTAAAATTAACATATGCCAAAGATTTAACGGGCTTATATATTGGAGCAGGAACTGGCCTCAATATTACTAAAAATTCAGGTCTTATTAAAACTTACACACCATCCAACGATGCTGGCTATCAGTATATAGGTAACCCAACTGGTTACTCGATGCCATTTAACGCCGATCTTGGTTATAAAGTAAACAACTATTTTGGTGTGGAATTTAATTTTTTCCACAGCGGGAATCAAATTTACCAACAAGCAAGCAACAGTCCTAATCAAAGTAATTTCTGGGGTTCACAAAATATTTTTGGTCTGAGTGCCTTAGGCTTTTTACCTCTCAGCAGTGATTTTTCTCTAAAAGCCCGTGCTGGCGTAGCTTTATCTGTGGCAAGTATGACAACTTATATCGGTAATCCGGCTACAATTAATCCGACCTCTGAGCTTGGCTTAGGGGTTTCATGGTCTATAAGTAAAAATTTAGCTATAGATTTCGATTATATTAATTATGGACTGTTGGCACCCATGCAATTAAAATATCGTCCACCACAATCTGGGCAACCTAATTTAGGTGTTGTGGATACAATTACTGTCAATAGTTTTTTGTTTAGCCTAAACTACCATATTTGATAATTATAAATTGAAAACTACACAAATTTTTATTTGAAATTTTAATACCTCGTATCATGAGCTGCATTATCTTGCGTCCAAGAATCAAATCCCTGCAAATATATAGATGAACACAGTTAAATTTAAATAATTTTTTATGATTTTATGAAGTATGGCAGAAACGGATTGAACAAATTGCTAAATATGCTATAGATTGTGTTATAATTCGGTTTGTATCACTAGATGTAGTGTTTTGTTGAACTGAAAGTAATGAATTATGGTATTTGGTTTTTTTAAACGTAAAAAGAAAGAAGATCCCGCAGTTGAGTTAGCTGCAGTGGTTCAGGAATTAGTCCGTACTCAAGAAAAAGAAGAGAAAGAGTTACACGAACCTATTTCTTCTGAAATTACCAATCCGGCAGAAGACGTGGTTATTCACTCTCGTGCAGACATAGTACCTACTGCACAAGCTGAAGTAACAGAAATTACTCATGGTTTTGAAGCTACTTATATGGCGGATATTAACCTTGAGACTGAGACGGAATTAACCCCTGAGATTAAAGAAGAAGTTAGTGAAGTTCAGCATGAGTTGCAACCATTACGCAAACTGTCGTGGAGCGAACGCCTTAAACGAGGTTTAAGTAAGACTCGTGACGCATTTGGTAAGAAATTACTTGGCGTATTTGGTGGTGGCAAGATTGATGATGAATTATATGATGAATTAGAGTCAATTTTATTAACTTCAGATGTTGGCGTAGCTGGTACGATGCATTTACTTGATGATGTACGCAGTAAGGTAAGTCTGCGCGGATTAAAAGATAGTACGGAGTTAAAAGCTGCGTTGTCTGATTCATTGGTGGAATTAGTCGCACCATTGGAACAGCCGCTACAAACTGAAGCTCATCAACCTTTTGTGATTATGATGGTTGGAGTTAATGGCGCAGGTAAAACTACTTCAATTGGTAAATTGGCGAAGTATTTTCAACAGCAAGGTAAAAGCGTAATTCTGGCAGCTGGGGATACGTTTAGAGCAGCAGCGCACGAGCAATTGATTGAGTGGGGCAGCCGTAATAATGTAACAGTAGTTACGCAACAATCGGGTGATTCAGCCGCAGTATGTTTTGATGCTATTCAATCGGCGATTGCTAAGAAAATTGATATTGTGCTGGCGGATACGGCTGGTCGATTACCAACACAGCTTAATCTAATGGAAGAGATTAAAAAAGTTAAACGGGTTATTGACAAAGCATTGCCCGGCGCGCCACATGAAATTATGTTGGTATTAGATGCTAATATTGGGCAAAATGCACTAAATCAAGTTCGTGCTTTTGATGATGCACTTGGCTTGACAGGTCTGGTACTTACCAAGCTGGATGGAACCGCTAAAGGTGGTGTTATTTGTGCGATTGCTAAAGAGCGCCCGATTCCATTACGCTTTATTGGTGTTGGTGAGAGTATTGATGATTTACGTCCATTCACAGCGCAGGATTATGTGAGTGCGTTGTTAGATTAAATTGGTTATTATGATGAAAATACTTAAATTTTTATTTGTGATTATTCTGGGCGTGTTGTTTGCTTCTGTGGCATGGTCTTTGTCGGCGGATGAAGCACAGAGCTACAGTTTTGCAGGTAGTGCTCTAAGTAATTCAACGAGCAATGATTTAAGTGTAACTAATGTTGCATTGGAAAGCCATACCTTGGCAGAAGCACATGTTGAAAGCTCTCTCGCACATTCACATACCGATTTAGATAAGAAACAACAACTTCATCTGGAAAATGGTTATATTGGCCTAACTGATGATACCCAGATCTGGGTTAGTCCATTAGGCGCATCCTTAAATGTTAAATATTAATTAGGAGTTATGTAGCATGCAAACTGCACAAAATATTCAATCAACAACCCAGATGCCGATTCCGGCTGCTCTGGATTCAATGATTGCCAAAGATACTACTCGTGTTAACGTGGTAGATAAGCGGATTATTAATGGACAAACTGATGTAAATCAATTAGTTCCATTTAAATACAAATGGGCATGGGAAAAATACCTTGCGACTTGTGCTAATCACTGGATGCCGCAAGAAGTAAATATGCAACGTGACATTGAATTATGGAAAAGTCCTCTTGGTCTTAGTGAAGATGAGCGTCTGATTGTTAAGCGTAATCTAGGCTTTTTTGTAACTGCGGATAGTTTGGCCGCGAATAATATTGTTCTTGGGACATATCGTCAGATTACTGCGCCAGAATGTCGTCAGTTTTTATTACGTCAGGCATTTGAAGAGGCAATTCATACTCATGCTTATCAGTATATTGTTGAGAGCCTTGGCTTAGATGAAGGGGAAATTTTTAATGCTTATCATGAAGTATCATCAATTAAGGCCAAAGATGAATTTTTGATTCCATTTATTGATACACTGACTAATCCAGAATTTAGAACCGGAACCTTGGAAAATGATCGTAAGCTATTAAAATCATTGATTGTTTTTGCTTGTATCATGGAAGGGATTTTCTTCTATGTTGGTTTTGTGCAAATTCTAGCCCTTGGGCGGCAGAATAAAATGACGGGCGCAGCCGAGCAGTATCAATATATTTTACGTGACGAATCAATGCATTGTAATTTTGGGATTGATTTGATTAATACGATTAAGCTTGAAAATCCTGAGTTATGGACTGAAGAGTTTAAAGCCGAATTGATTGAACTTTTCCACCAAGGTGTTGAATTAGAATATGCCTATGCTGAGGATACCATGCCGCGTGGCGTTTTAGGTCTTAATGCCGCAATGTTTAAAGAATATTTACGCTTTATTTGTAATCGTCGTACTACGCAAATTGGCTTGCCAGAATTATATCCAAATCAAACCAATAATCCATTCCCATGGATGAGCGAAATGATTGATCTAAAGAAAGAGAAAAACTTCTTTGAAACCCGTGTTACTGAGTACCAAAGTGGTGGTGCATTGGATTGGGATTAATGATTAAGGGTTTAAAAAAATATATTCCTAGCCGTGAAACTGTTGAAAATTATAAAATGTTAAGTTTTTTAAGCCGACATTTTCGCGGTCGTGATTATCTTTGGGAATTTAACCAGTCTACAGTGACCAGAGCAACCTGGATTGGGGTATTTTGGGCAATTATGCCAATGCCTTTGCAAATGCTCCCTGCCGTATTTTTTTCAATTTTACTGCGTGGGAATGTTCTAGTGGCAATTGCTTGGGTGTGGATCAGTAACCCATTTACCATGTTACCTATATTATATGCATCATATTATCTGGGGTGTCACACATTAGGTATTGAATTTTCAGCAAATGCAGTAAGTGCTAATATACATCATCTAGCGAGTAATTGGCATCTAATCTTGTTACCTTTAGTTTTGGGCGCTATAATTTTAGGTATAATTGCTTCATTGCTTTCATCATTATTAGTTTGGTTGGGGTATCAAATTTTTACTCCGTCACGTAAGTAATTACTTAAATTATGACGCAACTAATTGCTGAAGAATATCGAGCTCTAGATAAGTATTTTGCTTAATTTTATCTTTAATTTCATAATCAGCAAAATTTTGAATTAAATGAGCATAAGCTCCGCTACAAACTATTTGTTTTGGCTGGTATTGTTGATTCAATCGAGCTATTAACGCACTATATGATTTGATAATTCCACTACAGATGGCATAATTTGTTGTAAGTTTATTGGATTTATCCGTTATAATTTGCTCTACTGCTTCTGGCGTGATGATTGGTAGTTTATCTGTGTTTTGAAAAAGACTAGCTAATTGTAAACCTAGCCCGGGTAGTATTAAACTCTCAATTAATTTACCACGATGAGTTACTTCAACCGTGAATCCAGTTCCGCAGCCGATGCCAATTTGTGAATAATTCTGCTCAAGTTGGCTCAAATAGTAAATCCTTAATGCGCGATCACTACCTAAATAGCTTAATTCTTGATATTGCGTTGGTAGTGCTAATTTGAGGATATCACTGCTTTGCCAAGTTATCCATTTAATATCCTGCCCACCTAACGCCGAAGCAATATTATCCATAATTAATTTGCTATGATTAGCATTGAGTACGCTGGAAATTGATATGATTAGTTGTGGATGATTTTGTACTAAATTTAGCTTAAAATTATTAGTAAAAACATTTTGATTGGATAGGGTAATAACGGCTTGAGAATTAAGACGTAGTTTACAGCTGCTGTTACCAATATCCAGCGTAATTAGATTTTGCATATCAATGATTCCAGTTGTTGAAAGATTTGTTCTGCTACATAAGACTTATTGCCAGCTATTTGCGGTGATAGATTATTCGCTTGAATGATATTAACGACAGTATTATCTTGATCAAATACTTGTTGCTGACTGACATTATTAGCGATTATTGCATCCAAATTTTTAGTTTTTAGTTTAGCTTGTGCATGTTCAATCACCTGTTCTGTTTCTGCGGCAAATCCAACGCTTAATAATTGCGGAAATTTTTCCTTTACGATACTAATAATATCTGGATTTTTGATTAATTCGAGAGTGATGCGCTCCCCATTTTTTTTGATTTTCTGTGGAGCATAATTCGCTACCTTATAATCGGCAACGGCCGCACAGGCAATTATCATATCTGTGTCAATGGAGTGGGTTAGTGCATGTTCAAGCATTTCATCAGCGCTTAAAGCTTTAATTTTCTGCAAATAAGGATGGTCTGGCAAATTAATAGCTAATTTACCGTGGATGGCAGTTACTTGTGCGCCACGATTTAATGCGGCATTAATTAAGGCTAATCCCATTTTTCCTGAGCTATGATTTGATATATAGCGTACTGGATCAATTGGCTCAACGGTTGCGCCTAAGGTTATGATGATTTTTTTGCCAAGCAATGATGGTGGAGCTAAGGTTTGCTCGGTTAGTTTAACTAATTGCTCTGCTTCAATCATGCGTCCAGTGCCATTATCGCCGCAAGCCTGTAGCCCAGACGCAGGTTCCCAGATTTCAAAATTACGTTCTTTGAGTAACTGAAGATTAGCTTGAGTTGCCAAGTTATGCCACATTTGTTGATTCATTGCTGGTGCTAAATAAATTGGCTGAATGCTTGCATCATAAGCCAAGACTGCTTGCGTTAATAAGTTATCAGCAAATCCATGAGCTAATTTAGCCAGTGTATGCGCGGATAATGGCGCAATAATAAAGCGATCAGCCCATTTTGCAAGATCAATATGCAACATGGCTTGTTCGGTTTTGCTTAAATTTATGCTTTCATCGCAGTAAACTTCACACCCCAAGGCTGCGATTAAATTAGCAGTGACAAATTGCGCACCGCCAGCAGTTAATATTACTTTACATTGATGGTTTAGCTTACGTAATTCACGTAAATAAAGAATAGTCTTATATGCTGCAATACTGCCGCTGATTCCAATTAATATTTTAGCCATTTATTTTTATGTCCTAACAAATTTACCTGCGCAAGATTAACTAGCAAGAATATGATTATCAATTAAGCGCGTGCTTCCAATAAAAATGGCCGCTGCAATGATTAATTCTTGAGCAATGTTTTCTGTGTATTGTAAATTATCCGAGCTAACAATTTCTAAGTAATCTACATGAGCATCCGCTATTCTGGTTACCATCTCTTTGGCTTGATTGAGTAATGTATCATATTGTTCTTGTGTTAGTTGCGATTGAGATTTACGTAGTTCAACTATCTGATTGATAATAAATTCAATTACTTGCGGTACAATTAATGCCTGTTGACGCTGTTCTGGCGAGAGATATTTATTACGTGAGCTAAGCGCTAATCCATCGCTAGCACGGATGGTTTTAACCATTTTTAATTTAACTGGTATAAATAGATCATTAACCATCCGCTCAATTATTTTGAATTGCTGGATATCTTTTTGCCCAAAAAAAGCATAATCAGGTTGTACCAGGTTAAACAGTTTATTAACAATCGTACACATACCCTGAAAGTGATTTGGGCGACTCTTACCGCATAAATTGCTGCCAAGCTGGTTAACATTTAAAACCACTAATGTTTCTTGTGGAATTAGTTCTTCTGCTTGTGGTGCAAACACTAAGTCAACTCCGCGAGCAGTACAAAGTTCAAGATCCCGCTCCAAGGCGCGAGGGTAGCTGCTAAAATCCTCATTCGGCCCAAATTGCAATGGATTGACAAAAATACTGACAACTACCTCATCGCAAATTTTACGTGCCTCATCCATTAAACTTAAATGTCCATCGTGTAAAAATCCCATTGTTGGTACAAAACCAATGCTTTTATTTTGCTGTTTTAACTGGTGTATTTTATTTTGTAATGCTATTCTAGTGTCAATTGTTTCCATATAAGTACCTAATAACTATATTTATCTGAAGGGAAAGCTTGTGAAGTTACTTCATGACTAAATTCATTTAATGCTTTTTTAATTAGAGATTTACCATCTAAGTATTGCTTGGCAAATTTAGGGCCGTGTTGGGACATACCCAATAAATCGTTTAGCACTAAAACTTGCCCGTCACAGCCATTTCCAGCACCTATGCCGATAGTTGGAATTAGCAAAGTTTCGCTTATTTTTTGCGCAACTCTGGATGGAACACATTCAATCACAAGTGCACAAGCACCCGCATCCTGAGCTAATTGTGCCATTTTTTCAATATGCTGTATTTGTGCTTCGTTCTTCCCTTGAACCTTGAATCCTCCAAACACATTCACGGATTGAGGTGTCATGCCAATATGTGCAATCACGGGAATCTGTGCATTAGTAAGGGCAGTTATTTGCGATAGCGTGCTAACATTATTAATTTCCAGCTTAACGGCATCTGCACTACCCGCACAAATTAAAACTCCGGCATTTTGAATAGTTGTTTTACTATCCAGGTGATAGCTGAGGTAGGGCATATCAGCAATAATAAATTTATCTGCTGCCCCGCGGCGCACTGCTTTAGTATGATACAAAATATCATCTAACGTTACACTGAGGGTGTTGTTAGCTCCTTGAATTACCATACCCAGAGAATCACCGACTAAAATTGTATCAATTAATGATTCGGCAATTAATTGAGCGTGATTAAAATCATAAGCTGTAATCATTGTAATTTTTTTGGCTTGTGATTTGTAGTTATTGAAATCTGTAATTGTGAATTTATTCATGAGCTAATTTCTCCAGAACTAATCTGCGCCGCAGATGTTTTTTTACCAAATGAAAATATGATGCTACTAAGCGCCAAAGCAAATACGATGATAGTTGTAATTATCGCATTACTAACAAATGAACTTTTAATTACAAGCCAGCTACTAATAAAGAGATTAAAAACGATGCTGGAAGCTCGTCCTAATGCAAAGAGGGTGTTACTGGCAAGGTTACGGATGTGGATCGGATATTCCTTAGCTATTTGTTGTGCCCAGACAATAGGATAACCACCACCAATCATTCCAAGACCTATACTGTATATCAAAATAGCAGATTCCGGGATATTTTTGAAGTTGAGCATTAGCACCAGAAAGATGCACAAGCTTAATAACATAAATGGTTTATAGTTTTTAAAAATTATACTAATAAAAGCGCTTAATAAACAACTTAAAATATTTCCAACGAAGAATCCTAATAACAGCATCTTAGTCGCATAGGCTAAAGTATAAGTTTTAATGATGTAATTAGGGAAAATAAACATCATGGTAATCATTGCAAAATACGGGGTAATCATCAAAAAGTATTTGATTAGCTTAAGAAAATATTGACGATTACTTAATAGTAGCCACATGCTGCCAAATTTTTGTTCGGAGTGTTCTTTGGCATAGAGGAATTTACTTGACTCTTTGATTTTACCGCGCCCAAAATAAAGGGCTAAACCTGCAACTCCTCCACAGAGAAACATTGCCTTCCATAAAACCATACCAATTGAAGTAGCGGTTATTCCACCAAGCACCCCAAAGGAGTAGAGAATTGCGGTTCCCCACGCTGCAGATTTAATTGGAAAGAGTTCCAAAATTAGAACCGTGGAAGTTGAAAATTCAGTTGCCAGCCCAATGTAGGAGAGAGTCCGAAGTAGAATAAACAATGGTAGTGAATGTGTATAAACTGCAGCAATGGTTGATAAAGAGTAGAGTAATATGCTGTATTTGATAGCAGTAGCGCGTCCGATTTTATCACCGAGTATGCCAAAGATAATCGCACCAATAAAAATTCCAAGAGTTTGGAAATTGCTAATCATCAGATAGGTTTGCTGGATTTGTGTAACTGATGTTATATTGAATTGTTCTTGAATTAATTCGTTATAACTAACTCCCATGATAGTCAAATCATAAAAGTCAATAAAATAACCAAGGCACAAAAGCAGTAGTGTCACATAATTAGTATTGGATTTAGTCATCAAATTTCTTTCTAATTCTTAGTGATATATTCATAGCGCAAAGGGCTAATAAATGTAAAAATATTACCAGTTAGCTAATATAAAGCAAATACTTTTAGTGCGATGCACTAGCTATAGTAAATTTTATCAATCATAAATTTAGAAGAAGTGAGCTAAATGTAAACCTTAGTATTGATCTGGTACTTGTATGCATAATCAAGTCCTTTATAACAAGCTGAAATAAAATTTAATTTTTGATTTTACGCCAAACGGTCGTAATATCGTAGCAAGTTTTAATATGCTATCAAGTGAGCATTATAACCATAAAGCTAAGCTCTTTTCAATATTATTAGCTATCTATTCAGATTTAGCAAACAATAATCACTCTGTTATTTATGCGCAAATATCAATAGAAGTTGTATAATCTGGGGATATCTAAATATTATAAGCTGGATTCTTAGTATGCACCCAACTGTTATTAAAATTAATACTCAACAGTTTATTACGAACTTACAATCAATCCGCAAACAAATTGGTCCTGATATAAAATTATGCGTTCCGGTTAAAGCGAATGGTTACGGTCATGGAATAGTTCAAATTTCCAAGGTCGCACAGCCATATGTTGATTATCTGGCTGTATCATGCTTAGAAGAAGGACGCTTGTTGGTCGAGCATCAGATCCATAAGTCAATTTTAGTTTTCGGATCTTTTGATGATGAGCAAATTCCTGAGTTGATTAATAATAATCTTGAAATTACTGTAGCATCCCAAGAGAAAGCCGACGCACTGGCTAAATATTGTGCATCTAAAGATACTCAGTGTAAAGTCCACATTGGTGTTGATACGGGGATGAATCGAATCGGCGTTGGTATTAATAGCGCTAAAGAATTAATTGATTTTGTTTTACAACATCCGCGCTTAGAATTAATTGGCGTTTACTCGCATTTTGCGGCAAGTGACGGTTTAGAGCCGACTTTGACCGAGGAACAAATCCAGTTATTTAGTGATATAGCAGAGTATATCAAACGTCAAAAACCATCAGTAATTTGTCATTTGGCTAATTCAGGCGGTGTTGCCTATTACCCACAGAGTTATTTTGATATGGTGCGCCCAGGTTTAATGAGCTATGGATATTTTCCGGCGGCTAAAGTTACTTACGGTCATTTGAGTAAAATTAAACCATGCTTTAGTCTAACGGCGCGAATTCTGCACTTCAAAACGGTAGCTAAAGGTCAAGGTATTAGCTATAGCCATCGTTATTACACCGGCGATACAACACATATTGCAACTATTCAGATTGGTTATGGTGATGGTTATCGTCGTGGCTTATCTAACCTTGGTCAGGTACTAATCGGTGGTAAAAAGTATCCTATTGTAGGTAATGTTTGTATGGATATGTTGATGGTTGATATGGGCGCTACTGGTGAAGCTAAGGTTGGTGATGAGGTGATATTAATTGGGCAGCAGGGCGAACAAGAAATCTTGTTGGATGAACTGGCTGATAAATTAAATACGATTAATTATGAGGTTTTAGTTGGTTTTAATGACCGGATTCGACGGGTTTTGGTAAACTAGCTATTTGTAAATAGATTATATTATTTTAAAGGGATTGATTATGCTGATTGGTGTGCCTAAGGAAATTAAGAATCACGAGTATCGGGTTGGTATGACTCCCGCTGGCGTTTATGAATTAGTGCGGCACGGGCATCAGGTTTTAGTTGAAAGCAATGCCGGTTTATCAATTGGTTATGGCGATGAAGATTATATTAAAGCAGGTGCTACAGTTACTCATTCTGTGCAAGAGATTTTTGCAGAGTGTGAGATGATTGTTAAAGTTAAAGAGCCACAAGCCTCTGAATATCAAATGCTTCGTCCCGGACAGCTATTATTCACTTACCTACATTTGGCAGCCGATCCTGAGCAGACCAAAGGCTTGCTTGATTCTGATTGCGTAGCGATTGCGTATGAAACAGTCACTGATGATTTTGGCGGTCTGCCGCTGCTTGCGCCAATGTCTGAGGTTGCCGGGCGATTAGCCATTCAAGCTGGTGCACATGCTTTAGAGCGCCATAAAGGTGGTTGTGGAGTATTGCTAGGTGGTGTACCAGGTGTTAAGCCAGCCAATGTTGTAGTAATCGGTGGTGGAGTGGTTGGACTTAATGCCGCGCGCATGGCAGCAGGCTTAGGTGCCGATGTAACCATTTTTGACCGCAATTTGAATCTACTTAAAAAGATTGATAATGATTTTCAAGGTAGAATTAAGACGATTTATAGTAATCATATGAATCTGGAAAAAGCAATTTGTTCTGCACATATGGTTGTAGGTGCTGTGCTGATACCTGGCGCTGCAGCTCCTAAGCTGGTGTCACGGAGTATGTTAAAAGAAATGAAAAAAGGTGCGGTTTTAGTTGATGTTGCGATTGACCAGGGGGGGTGCTTTGAAACTTCAATGCCAACGACTCATGAAAGTCCGACTTATATCGTTGATGATGTGGTGCATTATTGTGTCGCAAATATGCCTGGCGCGGTTGCTAAAACGTCTACCTTAGCTTTGACTAATGCTACTTTACCATTTGTAGTTGAATTGGCGAATAAAGGTTGGAAACAAGCGGTGCAGGAAAATCATCATTTGCTTAATGGGCTAAATATTTGCCGCGGTAATATAACATATTATGCAGTAGCGCGTGATTTAGGCTATAACTATGTCGACCCGTTATCTTGCTTATAATGTTAAAATACCTACCTTTGTGTAGGTGTTTTTTTGAACGGTATAAAATATTAAAACAATTGTTTCCAAAGATAACGTATTAGTTAAACGAATTAGTCGCTTGAGCAATGATAGTCGGTTTCGCACATCTCAGCTTGAGGCACTTGCTTATGGTGAGCATCTGGTAATTGAGGCGCTAAAACACTCTCTAATTAAATGTATATTGTTAGAAGAATCTGATCTCATTCGCTATTCACATATAACTGAATTACTTTTGCCTGAACAAATAATTTTAGTCAGCGCTGAAGTATTACAAAAAATGAACATCTTTGATTCTGAGCTATCAATTGTCGCGCTAATTAAGCAGCCAATAGCTTGTGAGCTGGATTTTAGTTTGCCATTTGATTGTATTATCTTAGATCAAATTCAAGACCCTGGTAATCTAGGTGTAATTTTACGTGCGGCTAGTGCTGGCGGAATAAAAAATATAGTCCTGTCCAAGAATTGTGTTGATATCTATAATCCTAAAGTATTAAGAGCATCACAGGGAATCCAATTCGCACTTAATATTTACCAAAATTATGATATTTTTGAGTTTGTAGAACAATATTTGGGACAAGTTTATGCGCTAACGCCACATGCTAAGGATAGTATTTATGAGCAAGATTTAACCCAAAACTGTGCCTTAGTGCTAGGTAATGAGGGGAATGGAATTAGTAGTGAGCTATTGGGGGCAATTAAGCAACATCTTACGATTCCAATGCCGGGTAGGGCAGAGTCACTAAATCTGGCAATGGCAGCAACTGTGGCTATTTTTGAGCTATCCCGCCAACGCATGGTGAGTTTAAGAAAGAAATAATGAAATCAATAACGATTATTACGCGTAACAGTAAATTAGCTATGTGGCAAGCGTTGCATGTCAAACAGCTATTGCAAGATCTTTATCCTGAATTAGAGGTTTTAATCTCTGGAATCACTACCGAAGGTGATCGGATTCTCGATCAATCACTTGAAAAAATCGGTGGCAAAGGCTTATTTATTAAAGAGCTCGAATATCAACTCTTAGCCAGAAATGCTGATATCGCAGTTCATTCCTTAAAAGACTTACCCGCAAATTTGCCACGTGAGTTTGAATTAGCCGCAATTTTAAAACGTGAAGATGCCCACGATGCATTTGTCAGTAATCAATATAAATCATTGGATGAAATGCCAATAGCTAGTGTGGTCGGAAGCTCAAGTGCACGGCGGGTTGCGATTTTAAAACAACATTATCCGCAGTTACAGATAAAGTTGTTACGCGGTAATTTGCAAACCAGGCTGGCAAAACTAGATAATAATGAATACGATGCAATTATTTTGGCGGTTGCCGGACTTAAACGTTTGGGGCTACAAGAACGAATTACGCAAACATTGGCAGATGATAAATTTATTCCTGCTATTGGGCAGGGCGCATTAGCGATTGAGATTAAAGCTGGCGCCTCAAAGTTAAAGAAACTACTTGCACCGCTGAATGATAAGAATAGTGCCGTGGTGGTTGGTGCTGAGCGTGAAATGGGGCGTTATCTCAATGCTAGTTGCAATATTCCTTTAGCTGGGTTTGCTCGAATAGTTGATAATCAATTAAAACTAAGCGCACTTTTGGTGGATGTTAACGCTAATGTGTATTTAACTGCCGAAGTTAGTGGCGCTCCTGAAGATTATTTGAGTATCGGTAAAGCTTGTGCCGAACAATTGATTAAGCAAGGCGCGGCTGAAATTGTTCAACGTTTGTCCGCGGCTAATCACAGATAGTTAACACAAAATGTATCTAGTTACCCGCCCAGAGCCGCAAGCAGTAGTTTTGATTAACCTGCTAGAACAGCAACAGATAAAAGCAAAATACTTAGCTCTGATGGCAATTAAATACTATGATTTTGAGTTAGAAAATCTAATTAGTAAAATTAATACTTATAATAATTTGTTATTAACATCTCCAACGGTTATTGATTATTTAATTCCATTGCTAAATAAGCTAAAGCCAGAGTTAAATTTAATTGTTACAGGAAAGAGCTCTGCTGATTATTTATTCGACAAAAGTGGAGTTAAAGCGTCATTTCCTCAACATGGAAGTGGGGTTGCTGAATTAATTAGCGCCGACTTAATCCGCCAAGGAACAAGTTATCTGATTGCAGGAGGTCTGCCACATAATCAGCAATTGGCAGCATATTTAGAGATAAATGAAATAAATCATGGTTTTATAGATTTATATCAGCGAACTAATTCTGCTATTTTAAATTTGGCGCAAACTGAGAAAATTATCTGTGACCCGCAAAATGCCGGTATAATCATTACTAGTAGCTCCTTAGCCGAGTATTTGTGTGACTGTGCACAGATCAGCCCTTGTATTTTGCAAACTTTATTTAAAGTACATTTAATTACATTGCATCCAAATATAACTCAAAAATTAAGTCAGGCGGGCTTCCGTAATATAATTGAAACAGATAATGCATCAAATCAAGCAATAATTAACACCATCAGGAAAATTGAGAATGAGCGAAAATAATACAGCGGAATTAAAAAATGAACAGATTACGCCAGTAAAAACGGTGAATAAGGTTAGGGTATCGAAAGTTCCGGTTTTATTGGCAATATTGTCGTTAAGTTGTACTGGATACCTTGGCTATCAAAGTTTTTTTGGTGTTAATGGTTTCATTGCACAAAATGAACTAAATAGTCAACAAAATCAGAAGATTATAGCATTATCAACTGAAAACTCACGCTTAACTCAACAAATTAAGCAACTCACGCAAGAACAAGCCGCACTGAATGAGCAAGTTGATAAAACCAATAAAACGGTAAATAATGGCAATCTGGTTTTATATCAATTAAATAGCTTGATTAGTGGTGCGAATCAAAGTTTATTGCTCTATCATGATTATGCATCGGCAATTAAGCAGCTAAATTATGCTAAACAGATTCTAACTAGTGTTAGTGATCCATTGTTATTGCAGTTGAAAATTAACTTAACCACAGATTTAGATAATTTACAAGCAAAAAATAATTTTGATGCGACGATGCTGGCTACACAACTAGATGAACTTTATCAAAATATCGCTCAACTAAATATTACAGCCCCAATTGCTGCACAAAACCAGCAAGATAATTTGCCAACTAGTGCGTGGCAACGTTTCGTAATGAATATTAAACAGTCAATTTTTGGTCTGGTTAAAGTAGTAAAAGCCAACCCTGATAGTGCAGAGGTTTTAGTGCCAGAAAATGAATTAATGGTACGCCAGCATTTACAATTAGATATCTTAAGTGCTCATCAGGCATGGTTAAATCAAAATGCAGCATTATGGCAAAGTAGTCTAAATGATGCGTATAATTTAACGCAATGCTTTTTTAGCAATGATTTAGCGCGACAAAAAGAGTTATTATTGATTCAGCAACTCAGAGAAGTATCACTAGGAGTTAATCAACCGACGCTGGATCTAACGATGCAGGCACTCATTAAAGCGCAACAACTTAATGATGGAAATAAATAATGAAGCTTTTTATTAAAATCTTAGTTATTTTTGTACTGGCATTGGCTGTAGCTGGCTTTGGACTATTTAACAATGGTGCAGTTGCAATTTATGTTGCAAGTTATAAGATTGAATTAAGTCTAAATTTATTGATTTTATTGTGGTTGTTAAGTGTCGTTATTATTTATTATCTATTTCGGATATTAATTAATCTCAAACGGATTCCGAATAAAATATATCGTGCGCGGGTTAGAAATGCATTGGTTGCAGCTCGGCAACGATTAAATTTTGCGGGCTTACATTATTTTGAAGGGAAGTATCGTAGTTGTTACGAGAATGCGTTGAAATCCCTTAAGCGAGAAGCGAATAAAGATAATAAGTTTTTGGCATATATGCTGGCATACCGCGCGGCAAACATCATGCGCGATCAGGAAAAAGAAGATAAAATCGCGACAGAACTTGAGCAATTTAGTGAGCCGAAGTGGCAATTAGCTAAGCATCTATTAATTGCAGAAAATTTTTACAACCATCAGCTTTATGGGCAAGCAATTGATCATTTGAATGCAGCTCTACAGCTTGATCGTAGTCATGTGCCAGCACATCATATGCTGCTTAAAGTATATCTGCATCTGGCAAATTACTCCAAAGCTTATGAGATGCTAGAGTGGTTATTAAAGAACGATAGTTTACGTGAATATAAAGCCAGCAAATATAAAGCGCGGGTAATCGGTGGTCTATTTGCTGAAATTACTGAGACTAAAGAATTAAATAAATACTATAATAAACTAGATAAAGATGAGAAATCAAGTTTCTTGTATGGCAAACTTTATTTTAATGCGCTATTGCGTATTGCTGATTATTCTGTTGCGGTGGAATTTTTGGAGCGAAATTTTAAAGATAATTCAATTCAACTTATTTATGTAGAATCATTACTGGCATTGGCCAAAAAAGTTGATGATGCTAAACTATTAGAAAAATTGACTAAGCTCTGCGAAAAAGCATTTGGTGCAAATGCGCAAAATGCCGAGTTGTTATTAACTTTGGGTGTTTTGAACTATCAACAACGTAATTTGGAACAGTCTCGAACTTATCTGGAGTCCAGCCTTAAAATAAAACCTAGCCTAGATGCAACAATTTATTTATCTTTTGTTGCTGAAGCGACTCATGATAATGCACTCCTTGCGGAGTGCCAGAAAAAATTATTATACTTTGAACGCTCATAAGTTGAACTTTTATGTATAGACTCTAAGTGATTGCTATTATAGCTAGGAGTATTGCTAAAAAAAGTGAGGCGGTGTACACATAAAGTATATAACGAACCTTTTTTATTAATATGACAACGCTAGAATTGTGAGCACGACGAGTATAACCAATATCCGTAATTTTAATTAATGCTTTTGTGAAGTGATAATGAAGAATATAAAAACTGTACGACCTAAATTTGCTAAAAAAAATCGTGATACTATTTTACCCTCTAAATTAGCCAGATTTATCAATGACTGCGTAGCAATCCTCCTGTTTGCCTTAACTGCAATGCTAGCTTTAGCTTTGGCGACTCATTCAGCAAATGATAGTTGCTGGTCTAAGAGTATTAATTCACCAATTGTAGTAAATAAGCTGGGTGTGGCTGGGGCTTATTTATCCGATATTTTATTCTATGTGCTAGGTTTTTCTGCGTGGTGGCTAGTTGCTGGCGTTTTTTATCTAGGATTTCATAAAATTGTACGCAAAAAAATTCCAACCGGAAACTGGAGTACTATTTATCGGGTTATCAGTTATATCTTCTTAATTTCAGCCTCTGCTACTTTCGAGTACATCTCGTTTTTCCATCAAGTATCAAGCTTGCCGGATGGCTGGGGTGGTAGCCTAGGATCGTTTATTTTTAACAATTCATATCGCGGTGTGGGTGAAGTTGGAGTTTCGGTGCTTAGCTTGCTCTTTATTATCATCTGTTTTTCATTTTCTTTTGGTGTTTCATGGCTGTTTATTGCTGAGAAAATTGGCGCGGTTTTGGAAATAGTTTATGTTCAACTAACTTCTTTAGTTGCACGTAAGTCACCTGCTGCAGAAAGTGGTGCTGCCATTATTGAGGACGAAGAGGATGTGTTCATAGCGCCCAAAGCTACAGCGCAGTATTTTGAGCCTGAGCCATTTGTTGAGCCGATGAAGGAAATTGAGGTTGAAGAACCTATAGTTAAAAAGTTCTCGTTTTCGGAGCGCTTATTTAAATCAAGAGCTGAAGAACCACTTGTCGAAAATATGGATAGTAATGATGAACCAGACTTTGATATTAATGATCCATTATTTCAGGATGATGAGCCGGATGAGCCTATAGATAGACCGCTTACCGAAATTAAGCCTATAATTCATGAACCAGTAATCAGCAACGAACCACCACGGGTAGCTGGTTTGAAAATAGCGTTAAAATCAAACAATGTTCGGACAATAGATTTATTAGATGCGGTACAAAAAGGTAGTTTACCAAGTACCAGCTTACTTAACCTCCCACGAGTGCAAGCTGAGGGAGTACCCCCAGAGACAATTGAATATGTTTCAACCGCGATTGAAAATACTTTAGCAGAATTTGGGATTGAGGTTAAAATTACCAATGTCGAAAGTGGTCCGGTAGTAACACGCTATGAATTGATTCCGCCTAAAGGTGTCCGTGGTGACAAAATTGCTGGCTTAGCTAAGGAAATTGCGCGTTCATTGGCACTTACCAGTATCCGGATTGTCGAGACTATACCCGGTAAAAATTCAATGGGGATTGAAGTTCCTAATTTTAAACGTCAGGTAATTTATCTTAAAGAAATATTTGATTCAGCGGTTTATCAAAATAACAATAGTTTGTTAACATTGGCACTAGGTAAGGATATCGCAGGCGATGTGATTGTAACTGACTTAGCTAAAATGCCACATTTACTGGTTGCTGGTACTACTGGTTCTGGTAAATCGGTTGCGGTTAATGCGATGATCTTATCAATACTCTTTAATGCCACGCCAGATGAAGTTAAATTCATTATGATCGATCCGAAAATGGTTGAATTATCTTTTTATCAAGATATTCCACACCTGTTAGCACCGGTTGTAACCGATATGTCTCAAGCGGCCAATGCACTGAAGTGGACAGTTGGTGAGATGGAGCAGCGCTATAAAATCATGGCAAAAATCGGCACTAAAAATATTGTAGGCTTTAATCAAAAAGTAGAAGCGGCGATTAAGGAAGGGATGCCTTTATTTAATCCATATAGCATCGATTTAACTGTTCCGGAACCGTTACAAAAATGGCCATATATTGTCGTGATTATTGATGAGTTGGCAGATTTGATGATGGTTGCGGGTAAGAAAATTGAACAGTATATTGCGCGAATTGCTCAAAAAGCCCGTGCGGTCGGGATTCATCTGATTGTAGCAACCCAACGACCTTCAGTTGATGTGATTACTGGTTTGATTAAAGCAAATATTCCGGCACGGATTTCATTCCAAGTATCAAGTAAGATTGATTCGCGGACAATTTTAGATCAGATGGGTGCGGAAAGTCTGCTTGGGCAAGGAGATATGCTATTCTTAAATCCAGGTTCGGGATTCCCGCGGCGGATTCATGGTGCGTTTGTCAATGATGATGAGCTACATCACGTGGTAAATTATCTGAAAGAGCAGGGTGCTCCAAATTATAACGATGAAATATTAACTGGTGCTAGTGATATTGCGATTCCTGGTTTTGAAGATGATAGTAATAGCGACAGTAATAATATAGAAAAAGATAGCGTTTTTGATGAAGCGGTTAAGTTCATCTTAGATTCACGGCGTTGTTCAATAAGCTCTTTACAAACACAATTTGGAATCGGATATAATAAAGCTGCACGAATTATGAATCACTTGGAGAAAATTGGTATGGTAAAACGCACAGATCGTGGAGGCTTTGAGTTACTAAATCATACACCAAATTAAAAATAAAATCAGGGGGGTTAGTTATGAATGAAACATTATCGACAGAGTTATTTTATGGCATGATTTTATCGGGTGCCAAACAAGTCATCCACAGTGAGAGTGAGCTTAATCGGCTCAATGTCTTTCCGGTAGCAGATCGCGATACCGGAACTAATTTAGCTTCGATGATGCGTTATATCGTGGATAATCTATCCATGACTAAAGATACGCCGGAGCTGCTTCATCAATTATCACAGCATGGTCTAGTTGGCTGTTGTGGTAATTCAGGTCTTATATTCTCGCAATTTTTTTACGGGCTCACCCAGCATCGTTTGACTGAGAAAACACTATTAAAAATGCATGATTTTGTTGAGATGATTGCACATGGTTATAAGAGTGCGTATAGCTCAGTAAGTAATCCTAAACCCGGGACAATTTTAACCGTAATGGAAAAATGGGTCGAAGGATATCGTGAGACTCTGGCAAATGCGCGGATTAATTTGCTCGATAGTTTTAAATCCAGTGTTGAAAAAGCTAAAGTTGCGTTAAAAGACACGATGAATCAATTGGAAGTCTTGCGCGCGAATCATGTTGTTGATGCCGGTGCTCAAGGATTTGTCAATTTTATTGATGGGATGTTAGCATATTTGAGTGGTGATAAAGAACATCGTGCCCAAATTATTGCTGATCGAAATTTGGAGCATCAAGCAGTTCGCCTAAGCCATGAGTTTGAGGATGTTACCGAGTTCCCTAATTACCGCTATTGTTTTGAAACGGTGGTTAAAACAGCAAATGAAGATGCGCTGCTTCCATATCGTGCTACGCTAGATAGTTTAGGTGATAGCATTGTGATTGGTAAAGGTGCACAAATGTTAAAGTTGCACATTCATACCAATCAACCTGAGACGGTTACGCAATTATTGGCTAAAGCTGGTGACGTGATTTATCAAAAAATTGATGATATGATTTTACAATTTAATATTGCTAATCGTGCACATCAATCAAGAATTGCGATTGTAGCCGATACTATGGCAGATATACCATTATCAGCCATGCAGGAAAACAATATTTATCGGATTGCACTTCAGGTTAAAGTTAACGCTAATTCATTTCTCGATAAATTCTCAATTAATTACCAACAGACTTTGGATTATTTATCTAATCCTAAAAATCATGTTGGGACAGCTGCTCCGTCTGCGGCAATTGTTGCACGTACCTTGCATTTTCTTGAACAATTTTATGATTCCATAATTGTTATTC
This sequence comes from Burkholderiales bacterium, assembly GCA_019748155.1. Classification (GTDB taxonomy): domain Bacteria; phylum Pseudomonadota; class Gammaproteobacteria; order Burkholderiales; family UBA11063; genus Aquella. The sequence goes on from JAIEPY010000120.1 coordinate 22,981, forward strand.
CCGTCGGTAAATCATTAAGTTCTACCTATGATGTGATTGTTAATCAGGCGCACAAATATAAAGATAAATTAATTTCAGTAATTGACTCGAAGTTAAATTCCGCGCCACTGGGATTATTGGTGGCATATGCGAATCAATTAGTAAACTCAAATAATTATAGTCATGAGGAAGTTGTGGCTAAGGTTGAAGCTGCTAGATCTGAGGCGAATGTATTAATTATGCTAAATTCATTAGACGGTTTGATTCGTTCTGGTCGTTTGTCTAAATCGCTTGGTTGGATAGCCGGATTATTTAGGCTAAAACCATTGGTGCATATTGATGTAGCAACGGGTAAACCAAAAGTTATTGGTGCCGCTTTCAGTAAACGCAGTGCATGGCGCAAATTAACCAATCAGCTTAATTTATTGCAAGAGCAAAATAAAGTTAAAAGTATTGCTATTGTTCATTCGGATACGGCGAGTCATGCGGGTATTTTTGCTAAGTATGTCAAACGCAAAACCAATCTGGAGCCATTATATATTACTGAAGTTTCGAGTATTTCCGGGATTCATACCGATAAAAATAGCTTTTCTATCGGCTATATTAATCAGGAAATTAAACTTTAACTAAGGATATGAGCTAGTTATGCCTGCGACACACACGTAATTATAAGGTTTTTCTTATGAATCATTTAAATAGTATTAATAATCCTAAAGCTGAGTTGCATATTCATTTAGAAGGTAGTCTTGAACCACAAATGATTCTAGATTTAGCCAAAAGAAATAATATTCAGATAAAATATTCATCACTTGCCGAATTTGCTAAAGCATATCAATTTAATAACCTGCAAGAGTTTCTGGATTTGTATTATCTAGGAATGTCAGTGTTACAGACAGAACGTGATTATTTTGATTTAACTTATGCATACCTAACAAGAGCTCATCAAGATAATGTAACACATAGTGAAATGTTTTTTGATCCACAGGCTCATCTGGAGCGTGGTATTTCACTTGATATTATTATGAGTGGTCTTTGGCGTGCGATAGTTCAAGCTAAAGCCGATTACGGTATTAATGCTAGTTTAATTCCTTGTTTTTTACGTCATTTAAGTGAAGATAATGCTTTATCTGTTTTTGATGATTTAATGAATTATCGCGATAAAATTATTGGAATTGGTCTTGATTCTTCAGAGTTGGGAAATCCACCAGTTAAATTTAAGAATTTGTTTAATTTAGCACGTAAAGAGCAGCTTAAACTGCTTGCGCATGCTGGGGAAGAAGGACCGGTTAGCTATGTCTGGGATGCATTAGATATTTTGGGTGTAGATCGGATTGATCATGGAAATGCAATACTATCGGATCATGCATTAATCAAAAGAATCGCGACAGATAAAATTGCACTAACTATGTGCCCGCTCTCCAATCGCTGCCTGCGAGTTGTGCCTGATTTAAGTAAACATCAGGCTATTGAATTATTAAACCATGATGTGTGTGTAACAATTAACTCCGATGATCCAGCTTATTTTGGTGGTTATATAAACCAAAACTATATAGAATTAGCCTCAGCATTAAATTTAACTGATGTTGAGATAAATAAATTAACCGAAAATAGTTTGACTGCCAAATTTATTTGAGACTGTCCGTATAAAGGTTTCTTGTTAGGAAATTTGCAATGAGCGGTTATCTGGATGCAACTATTTATGTGCTACTAACTTCAGTAGCATTTGTTTTTCTTGATCATCTGATAGCCGGGTTAAATCCTGTGATTGCTTTGTTTGCAATGAGTGCGCTTGCGCTTGTGGTATTTAATGGACTGAATATTCCTAATCTAAGTGCTACCTATCTCGCGTGCTGGCACAATAAAGCTATTTATCTCAAGATGAGTGTTGCTCTGGCTTTAGATTGGGTGTGTATGGTTTTCGCTAGCCATATTGCCGATCCCTTTGTTGCTATGGCAGCATTATTTAGCGCGTTGGCATTATTTGGCTTTGGCAAAATATTTTTAGTCACGGGCAATAAATCAGTCTTATTCAGTTTATTTTTGTTAGCGCTGGGATTGGGCTTATTGTTATTTAGATATCAAGTAAAAGCAGGGCACAGCGTTGCTGGCGGAATTATTCTTGGCTCGGTTGCCGGATTAGCATTCTATGTGTATATTGCTAATTCGTCTAAATTAGCGTCATTAGCACAGCTCAGTTCATTACAGGTTTTAGCTACTCGATTTTGGTTGTTATTTATTGGCGCAACTATCTTTGTTCCCAAATATGGTTTATTTGCGATATTAAAGCACAATTCATTAGCGTTGACTATTATTAGCTTTGGCTCGTTGATTATCCCGATTTACTATAATCAGCAAGCTATCAAAAAATTAGGAAGCGAATTAACCTCAGTTTTTATTAGCCTAGTTCCGCCGGTTACCTATGGGTTTTATGCCATCTATAACCGGCAGGTAATCATGGTAAATGTAGTTGTCTGCATACTAATAACGCTGGCATTAATCGTACCTAATTTAGTTAAAGTTATACGCCGTTAAAATTGATTCTCTACCAGGTTATGATTTCTATAATAGTAAAACCGCCATTTTATAGGCGGTCTTATTTAGCTTGATGGTAAATTAATTATTTATGAAAATTATGAACTTCCATAGTAAATCCGGATTTTGTTGCATCAATAGTTACTGCGCTGCTGATACCTAAAACATCATCATAAGCCCAGCCATAATTCAGTGGAATATAATGATGGAAATACTTATCGTATTGATTCATTACAGTGTCACCGTACTGGCTATAGTTTGTTAGACATGTATATTGAGCCGTCCAATAATTAGCTTGATTAGCTGTACTATGAGTCAAGCTATCTGGTCCATAGACAAATAATCCACTCGGTGGGTTACAATACGGTAAGAATCCAACGCTTTGTGCCGCGCTAACATATTTACCCATTGATTTATATGTTCCATTTGCGCCCCATAAGGTTGACCATGAACCAGCTGCACCACCCACAAAATCAGAAGCATTAAATTTAGTCCATGTCCAAGTATTAGGTCCGCTGCTTGAAGTAACTGTGCACAGAGAACTATTAACTGGTGAAACATTCATCAAAATACCGCCAACATCAGTTTGAGCCTTTAATTCGCAGCCAGGGCTAATCTCGCCAGCATCAATATAAAGAGTATTAGTTTTATAATACTCCCATACATCATCTACGTATTGAGTGTAAAGGTTTTGATTAAAGCCACTTGGGTATACAATTGGATTTTGCCCTAACCAATTAACTAAGCCTAAGAGCATTACCCATTGATTTGGATTGGTTGATGCCAAATAAAAGCTTGATTCAACTCCCCATGAGGTTGGCCAGCCAGTTTGTAAAGTAGTTTGCATTTGATTGTAAACTTCTTCGGTAGATAAACTAGTGTAACTTTCACTCAGGAATCCCGAATTTAAATTATTTGATGCAGTATCAGGCATTCCATAAAATCCTTGAGTTAGACCAGCAAAATTAATATCGGTTATATCTAAAATCGCATTTAAGATACCTGTATTTGCATTAGTCCAAACATTTGGCTCATATTGCGAGAAAGTTATTCCCTGCGATGGATCCCCAGCAGTCCAAGGCGCAGGCGAAACTCCGCCACTGCTAATCGGAATCGGCTTGTCTAAAGAAGCATACATTACGCCACCGATACCACCAGCCAAACCAGAGTAATTAGCTTGATACAAAACCAAGCCCAGTGCCGTAGTAGGAACTTCCAGCGTGCCAGCTGAGTAGGGCGAGCTTTGCGGTAAAAGAGAACCTTTACCATTGCTATCAAATTGCACTACAGACTGTTGTCCGCTGGCATTAAGCCCAAGCGCTACAATATACAGCTTATGACCTGGATTGTTGTGGTTAGTAATTCTATATGCCGCATAACTTTCATATTGAGTAACAGCTGCGATATTCATATTAAAGGCATAGCTTTTACTGGTACCGCTTTCACTAAGAACCTGTTTGGAATTAATTGCCAAAAAGTATTAAACTAATGCATGTTGAAATTTTTGATAGAGTTAAGCATGCGT
>JAIEPY010000086.1 GCA_019748155.1 Burkholderiales bacterium
TGGGCGCTACAGGATTCGAACCTATGACCCTCTGCTTGTAAGGCAGATGCTCTACCAACTGAGCTAAGCGCCCGCTTATCTACGCGTATCTCTACGCTGCGAGATAGGTATTATGCCAGTATTGACAATCTTTTGCAAGTGTTTTTTGCTAAATAATATTAGTTTTGTCTAGGGCTATAGCTTAATTTCCTGATGTGTAATTAATAATTTTTATATTAACTTAACTGAAAACTATAATTGATTTGCATTCATAAGCAAATATTAGTTAAAATCCGCCTGTAAAACAATTTAAAGAAAGTAATTATTGTGAATCTACGGCCATCTAAGCGTCAAGCCAATCAACTTCGTGAAATTAAATTTACCAGAAACTATACCTGTCATGCTGAAGGCTCGGTGCTGGTTGAATTTGGTAATACTAAAGTAATCTGCACTGCGAGTATCGAAGAGTCAGTTCCCCCTTTTTTAAAAGGTAAGGGTGAGGGTTGGGTGACTGCTGAATACTCAATGTTACCACGGGCTACTCATACACGAAATAAGCGCGATAGTACGCAAGGTAAACCCAATGCCCGTGCTCAGGAAATACAGCGTTTAATTGGGCGTAGTTTGCGTGGTATTGTGGATTTAAAAGCTTTGGGTGAGCGACAAATCTTGATTGATTGTGATGTGATTCAGGCAGATGGTGGTACTAGAACTGCTAGCATTACAGGAGCATACGTTGCTTTACGCGATGCTATTGATAGTTTGATTGCTAGCGGAAAGCTAACTGAGAGCCCCTTAATTGACGCGGTTGCTGCTATTTCAGTTGGTATTTATCAGGGTAGTGCGGTGCTAGATCTGGATTATGTCGAAGATAGTAACTGCGACACAGATATGAATGTGGTTATGACTGCTTCTGGTAAGTTAATCGAGATTCAGGGTACCGCCGAAAATGGTGCTTTTGATCGATTAGCGCTAAATCAAATGCTTGACTTGGCCGAGCAAGGGATTAAACAGCTGATTCAGTTTCAGCTACAGGCTTAGCAATAGTTGGACTAGATTCAATTATCAGCTGCTTTGTTGGAGAAGTAGCTGATTGGCTGGCTTTTAATGCTACTGGCGTCATGGTTAGTGCTGCATTTTCCTCATCAATGATATTGTCCAAGTTAGTAGAAGAGTTACTGCTAGGTTTGGATGGTATGCCATTTTCTTCATCAATAAGACTATCCAGTGACTCAGATTCACTCCCCTGGCTTTCGCTTGGGTATTTATAAGCGCCTGTTCTTTGTAGATAGACGTCTCGAATTGTGGCATAAGGATCAAGTGTCTGGGTTAGTAATTTATCTTGCCCTAGGTATTGCGAGCGCAGGTCAATAAGGTTAATTGCAAAGATACTATATGAAATCCATGGGTCATTAATAATCCAGAATAAAGGATTAAAATAAACATCAGGTATAATACCCAGCTGATCGCGGAAAGTTGCAGGCCCAAGAAATGGTACCAAGAAATAATTGCTATCCTGCCAGCCCCAAGTTTTCATGGTATTACCAAACGTATTGGTGTATTGTGGTAATCCAAGACTTGATGAAACATCAATCAAACCTAAGAGACCAAAGGTTGAGTTAATAGCAATTCGCATAGTGGTTTGCATGGTGTCAGTTCCATCGAGCTGCAAAATATCATTGGCAAGACTGACAAAATCACGCAAATTATTGTAAAAATTGCTTACTGCATAACGAATTGGTTCTGGAATATAAGTGTAACCAACAGCAACCGGACGCAACACATAGTGATCCACTACCATATTGAAGGTAAATACATCACGGTTATAATGTTCGTAAGGATCATTTGGATTTTGGCTGGTTGCACAAGCAATTAATAAGCTGCTGCTGATTGCGACCAGCGGTCTGGTAAATTTCTTTGGAAGCATATACTAGATTTTTATAGCGTAAAGTTCACAAAGTGCATAAATAGAAGCACTCACGTTCTGAAGGTCAAGCTTTATATTTTGCTTAGATGTAATTGATTTTAGCTCAAGGAGTAACGCAATTCCTGCGGAGTCGATGTTAACTACTTGGCCGCAGTCAAGATTTAATGATTCAACAGTTTTTAATTTTGCCAATATTTGATCAAGGAGTTGATTAACATTGGCATTAGTTAATTCTTGAGGGAGTGCAAAATCAAGCATTAGTTATTTATTACCTTTGAGGTTATTAACTTTCGTTTGCAACTGAGTGATTAGCCCAGTAATACCCTCTTTCTGTACTTCGTCATTAAATTGTGTACGATAAGTAGTTACGATACTAACCTTTTCAATTTTTACATCGTAAATTTTCCATGCTGAACCGATTTTAGCTAAATCATATTCAATATTGATTGGCTGATTGTTGCTATCGCCGTTATTTGGCATTTTCAGTGAGCTATTAACTATTGCTTTGTTCTGTTTTTCGCCACTTATTGTGCTGCTGCTAATTGATACTTGAGCACCTTTTAATTTGGATAATGCATTGGTATATGAGTAAACTAGCATTTGCTTAAATAATCCAACGATTTGTGTCTGTTGATCTGGTGTAGCTTGCTTCCACTGCGCGCCCATAGCCAGACGACTCATAATCGTAAAGTCAATTTGTGGTACGATGCTATTTTGGATCATGCTAATTGCTGTCTTTTCACTGATATTTTGATTTACTGCATCACTGAGTGTTTGTGCACTTGATTTAATCACTTCACAAGGTGTACCATCAGCACAGCTTCCTGCACTGCTAGCGACTACAACTACGGTTTTTCCTGCTTTGCTTGAGCTGGTTGTTTCATTGTCATCTGTAACAGGTGCACTGGCATTAGTCGCGGCATTTGATAATGAGATAAATCCTAAAGTTAACATTAATGTGATAATTTTTTTCATTGTTATTCCTTATTTTGAAGACATATTGGTCATAAATTTACTAATTAATTGCTCTAATACCATAGCGGATGAAGTTAGGGTAATTGTGTCATCGTTTTTTAGGTCATCGACATCACCACCAGATTGTAAGCCAATGTATTGTTCACCTAGCAAGCCGGTGGTTAAAATCTCAGCCGAGCTATCGCTAGTAAACTGATAATGTTTATCAATTTGCATTGTTACCCGTGCCTGATAAGTATTAGGATCAAGTCCAATTGATGTAACCCGCCCAACTGTAAAGCCAGATACTTTTACCGGAGCATCGTTTTTGAGTGAACCAATATTACTGAATTTGGCATAAAGGGTGTATGTTCCATTGCTGCTAGAAGAAAATGAGGTTATATTGGCAACTTTTAGCGACAAAAAAACAATACAAGCTAAGCCAATAACTACGAAAATACCAACCCAAAAATCAATAGTGCTGCGTTTCATTCTATTTCCTAAAACATAAAAGCGGTAAGTATAAAATCTATTGCCAGAATTGCGAGTGCTGAATGAACAACTGTTCGTGTTGTCGCAGAGGAAACCCCCTCAGCAGTTGCTTTGGACTGGAGCCCCTGATAGACAGAAATTAAGCTGACAACCACCCCAAAGACTAGAGATTTAATTAAACCATTGACAACATCATCATGAAAGTTTATGCTGCTTTGCATTTGTGACCAAAATGTTCCTTTATCTAGTCTTAGTAGGGTAACCCCAACAAAATGCCCACCCCAGATACCACAGCAGTCAAATAACGCAGTTAGTAAAGGTACCGAAATAATTCCGCCAATAAATTTGGGTGCAATTACACGTTTAATTGGATCAACAGCCATTACACTCATTGCATCAAGCTGTTCGGTGGCTTTCATTAAGCCAATTTCGGCAGTCATGCCAGAACCTGCTCGTGAGGCAAATAATATAGCACATAGTACTGGTCCAAGTTCACGAAGCAAAGACAGAGCAACTAAAGAACCTAAGACACTTACCGAACCAAAACGTTGGAGGGTATTATATCCTTGTAATCCCAGTACCATCCCGACAAACCAGCCAGAGACAGCAATAATCAGTAGTGATAATACACCACTAAAAAAAATTTCTTTTATAATCAGTTGCGGACGTTTTAATGCGTAGCCAAGTCCACCGAGAATATAGATTAGTAATCGTGCACATTCGCCAAGCATAAAAATAAATGAGCTTACCGGATGCCCGATATAACGAATTAATGTGCTAATTTGTTTCATTTAAGTCCTAAATAATGCTCATAACTATACTGGCTTGGGTATTTGAACTCAAATGGACCACTTATTTCGCCATTAATAAATTGTTTAACTGCTGGATTAGTGCTGTTTCTGATTTCTTCGGTCGTGCCATCAGCAATGATTTCGCCATTTGACATAAAATAAATATAATCCGCAATTTCCATGGTCGCAGCAATATCATGTGTTACCAATACTGCAGTTTGTTTTAATTGATCGTTAAGCTTTTTGATTAGCATTGCAATCGTATTGAGCGAAATAGGGTCTAAACCAGTAAACGGTTCATCATAGAGCATTAATTCTGGGTCCAGTGCCATCGCCCGTGCCAGTGCAATACGCCGTGCCATTCCTCCAGATAATTCTCCTGGCATCAAATCTTGCGTACCAGTTAGTCCAACTGCTTCAAGTTTCATCGCAACAATGCGCTCAATAAAATTATTACTTAGATTGGTGTTTTCGCGCAATGGAAAAGCAATATTTGCCGCAACACTTAGATCGGTAAATAGTGCACCAAATTGAAATAGTAAGCCAAGCCTACGCCGCACACCATAAATTTGGCGATAGTTGAGTTTACTTATGTCTTGTCCAAATACTTTAACTGTTCCATGTTGTGGTGAAATTTGCCCGGAAATCAAACGCAAAACTGTAGTTTTACCACTTCCGCTTCCACCCATAATAGCAGTAATTTTACCCGCTGGAATTTGCAACGAGATATTTTTTAAAATCGGCTTATTTTCGCTATACGAAAAAGAGAGATTTTCAATTTGGATTAGGTTTTTTGGCTTCATTTCACAACAAAAAAATATTAAGGTAATATTATACTAAAAAGCGGGATTATTGTTTTTATAATTATATTGTCTATGGCTAGTGAGTGATTATAAAACAAGTGTTTGAATTGTGCAAGTGGATCTACAGCTTAATTTATATATCTTATGAGTTACTTTATTTTTAACCTTTGAGGTGTTGTATTAATACATAAATTGGTTGTTATGATCAATTAACCAAAAGGATTGTCTGTCAATCTCGCTACAAACCAATCTTAAAGATGCCATGAATGAGGTTAATTATAAATTTGATGCTAATGAAGTTACGCTTGGTTTGAGCTCATCATTAATCTGCTAATTTAAGCTGCACTGGGAAATACGAGGGTTGATCCGACTAAATAAAAGAGCGCTATTAAGGTTTATGCTCAAATTGCGCTGAAAATTTGACAGATTATTTGCTTGAGTATATAATGCACTAATTAAATACTAAAAGGTATTATAGTGTACGAATGGAGCAAAAATAAGAACCAAGCAAATATTCAAACATAGTAGATTGAATAAATCCTACAAGAGAAAATATTTGAAGAAGGTAACCATGTGGCACATGAGCAATTAAGTGTAGACATCCCCATATGCGCGAGGATTACAGGTTGATACTTATGTATATAAATTATGTTAAAATATACCGATACTTTAGTGGAGTTTAGCTAATGGGAACATTAAGCCTATATGATAATTGTTAGCTGACAACCCAAGTTTAACCTCTGAAATGGATGAATACTCTATTAAGTCTTATAAAAAAGCAGTTCGTGAAGCTGTAAGTGAAACAGGCTTAGATGATTCATTATTTCCAACTGAGTGTGAATGCTCAATGACTAAGATACTCTCAGATGAGTTCTTTCCTAATTAATGGCGAGAGTATGGCATTGAGGGGGCTAAAATCTTATTGAAAACAAATTTTTAAGGAAACAACATGCAATTAATTAAACGTAGTAATTTATTTTTACTATCACTGCCAGTAGCGCTTTCGCTTAGCGGATGTTTGGGTGCTCCACCCAATACTGGTTTACAGAGTTTACCTGCACCGGGTATGTACAATGGAACGGCACAATCTGGTTATAATGGTAATGGAGTAGCGTTTGGTTTTATTAATGCGCAAAACAGCTTTGGGCAACCAATTACGATTTTACAATTAGCGATGAACTTCAATAATGCTAATCTTGGGATGGTATCTGGCACGATTATGACTAGTGCTGATTCAACTAGTAGTTGTTTGTCTGGTAGCGATTTGCTATCTAATAATCCTACCAGCCTAAATATTACTAGTGCGGTAGTTACGCTGACCAATTGTCAATTACAGGGTAATACTTTTAGTGCTAACTATTCAGTCTATAAGCAAAATTCTGGGGCTTTGCTCGATTCGGGAACTTTAACAATAAATCCTAATTCAGCGTGTACGGCGTACAATACAACTATCAGTGCGTTAGCAAATGGAACTTATAACGGTGGTTTACAGTCCTGTCTCAATCTAGAAAGCGGTATTTTGGGTGGTAATATTACTAATGGTTCTGCGCAGTTAACCAGTAGTTTTGAATCTAATCCAAGCACAGGTTTTAATTTTGAATCAAGTGTTTTAGCTGGTGTGGCAAGCGCAGATTATTCAACCAGCTTGACTGAGTCGGTTATCGCTGGTGAAAGCACTGGTTATGTAACACCCTTCTATATTAGTAACATTAATATTAGCGGCGCAAATGTAATGGCAAATTATGTGAGCTATTATGACTATGGGACATTGCAGGCAAACGTAACTGGTAATTAACAATATGAATCATAATATCGATAGCGGTTTAATTTGTCTGGTGATGATGGGGCAGTTTCACAATGTAGTGATGGATGCTGCCCAGATTGAGCATGAGTATAAACATAATGGTAATCTGACGAGTATTGATATTTGTCGGATTGCCAAAGATTTGGGACTCAAGGCGCGCCATTCAACGGTGAAAATTGAGCGGATTAAACATCTGCCACTACCGCTAATCGCTAAAGATAATGCTGGAGAATTCTTTATAATCGCTCGTGTCAATGATAGTGGGCAACTCCTGATTCAACATCCCAAGCATGGTAAACCCGAAGAAATCAGTTTCCAAACACTCTCTGAAAACTTCTCCGGTGAAGTCATTCAAATGGTTTCACGTGCAAGTATTAGCGGTGATATTGCCAAATTTGACTTTAGCTGGTTTATTCCGCCACTAATTAAGCATCGCAAGCTGCTGGGTGAAGTCTTGCTGGTGTCATTTGTCATGCAGTTACTGGCGCTGATTACACCAATGTTTTTCCAGGTGGTGATGGATAAGGTGCTGGTGCACCGCGCTTTAACAACTTTGCAGGTAATTGCGCTTGGTTTGCTGGCGGTATCGTTGTTTCAGGTTGTTTTAGGTGGTATCAGGAGCTATGTATTTAGCCATACTACGCTTAGAATCGATGTAGAACTGGGTGCAAAACTCTTTCGTCATTTACTGCGCTTACCACTGAGTTATTTTGAACAACGCAAGGTTGGTGAATCAGTTGCGAGGGTGCGGGAGTTGGAAAATATTCGTAGTTTTCTGACTGGAAATGCAGTTACCTTAGTTCTAGATTTACTATTTTCAGTAGTGTTTATTGCGGTGATGCTCTATTACAGCGTTAAATTGACTATTATTGTACTGTTGTCAATTCCCTGTTATATTTTATTGACAGTATTGATTACGCCGATTTTACGTCGGGCACTCAATGATAAATTTGCCAAAAGTGCGGCGAATCAATCTTTTTTGGTTGAGTCAATCAATAATATCCAAACCGTTAAAGCGATGGCACTTGAACCACAAATGACTAATCACTGGGAACAACAGCTCGCCAGTTATGTTCATTCAAGTTTTAAAACTACGACCTTGGGGATGGTTGGTAGTCAGGGCGTGAGCTTGGTTAACCAACTAGTCACGGTTGCTATCATGTGGTGGGGCGCGAGTCTGGTTATTCATGATCAGCTAACTGTTGGGCAGTTAGTTGCATTTAATATGCTTTCCGGACAGGTTGCTAGTCCAGTGATGCGTCTGGCACAGCTATGGCAGGATTTTCAGCAAACCGGGATTTCAGTTGCGCGACTGGGTGATATCCTTAATAATAAAACCGAAGCCGATAATGTTGCCAATAGCAGTGTTATGCCGGTGATTAAAGGTGCGCTTAATTTTGACAAGATTAATTTCCGTTACTCTTTGGATGGTCAGCTTATTCTTAAAAACGTCAGCTTGGCGATTAATCCCGGTGAAGTTATTGGTATCGTGGGGCGCTCGGGGAGCGGCAAAAGCACTTTGACTAAATTGTTGCAGCGCTTGTATGTAGCAGAATCCGGACGGGTGATGATAGATGGGATTGACTTGAGTATGGCAAATCCAGCATGGCTCCGCCGCCAAATTGGCGTGGTATTGCAAGAAAATAATCTATTCAATCGTTCGATTCGTGACAATATTGCAATCAGTCATAAAAATACTCCGCTAGATAAGGTAGTTTGGGCAGCAAAGCTGGCTGGCGCGCATGATTTTATTGTCGAACTGACTCATGGTTACGATACAATTTTAGGTGAGAATGGTTCGGGTTTATCGGGTGGGCAACGTCAACGGATTGCAATTGCCCGTGCGTTAATTAATGATCCTAAAGTTTTGATTTTTGATGAGGCAACCAGCGCGCTGGATTATGAATCGGAGCGCGTGATTCAGGATAATATGCAGGAAATTTGTCACGGGCGTACGGTATTGATTATTGCGCATCGTTTATCCGCGGTAAGAATTACCAATCGGATTATTGTGATGGAACAAGGGCAGATTATCGAAAGTGGTAGCCACAATGAGCTGATGGGGCTTAATGATGGTTTGTATCGCTACCTTCATTCTTTGCAGGGGTAGTTTAGATGTGGAACAAATTAGTTATTAAGGAATTAATTGAGAAATACTGCGAAATAATCCGTGAATCATGGCATGAACGCGACCACGCTAAAAATGGAACCCGCCGCGATGAAATGCAGTTTTTGCCAGCGCTACTAGAGATTCAGCATACCCCACCGCATCCATTACCCAGAGTTTTATTGTGGCTGCTGTGTGGTTTTTTATTGCTAACGCTACTGTGGAGTATTGTTGGTAGTGTTGATATTGTTGCGACAGCTAATGGCAAAATTATACCGAGTAGTTTTGTGAAATACATTCAGCCGATGAATACCGCCACAGTGAGTAAAATTTTAGTTAAAGATGGGCAGTATGTTAAAGAAAGTGAGCTTTTGATTGAACTGGATTCAACTATTTCGGAAGCTGATGCTAAAAAAGCCGAACGTGATTATCAATTAACTTTTTTAGATAGCATTAAAGATCATAATCTCTTGGCGCGTCTGGATAATAAACCATTGGAAAGTTGGCCAGATAGTGGAATGGATAAAACTTTGGTTGAAAATAGCAGGAATCAATTTGACTATCAATGGTTAGAATTACAAAGTAAATTACAATCAATTCAAGCTCATCAGGTTTCTTTAGACGAGGCCATTGGCACTTCCAATGCGATTTTAAGCAAATATCGCCAAACCCTACCAATGCTAAAAGAGAAAGAATCTGATTATCTTGAGCTGTATAACAAAAAATTTATGTCACAGCATGGTTATCTGGATGTCTCAAAGCAAAGAATTGAGCTTCAGCAGAGTGTCGCCGAAGAGCAGGGTAAAATTCGTGAAATTAAAGCACAAAAAGAAGAACTCACACGCCAGTATCAGTTAACGCTCTCAGATTTCAAACTTGATATTGGGCAAAAAGTCTTAGATGTGAATCAAAAGCTTAGTGAAGCACAAGCTAATTTGGATAAGGCCAAACAGAATCAGGAGTATACTGCGTTACGTGCACCAGTTAGCGGTTATGTTCAGCAGCTTGCGGTACACACTGTCGGTGGTGTGGTTACTCCAGCTCAGGCTTTGATGGTAATTGTACCACACGATGGCGGCATTTTGGCAGAAGTCCAACTGGAAAATAAAGATGTCGGTTTTGTTCGTGATGGGCAAAATGTAGAAGTTAAAATTGCTGCATTTCCCTTTACACGCTATGGTACGCTACATGGTGTGGTAAGCAGTGTTTCTGCCGATGCAGTTGCTGATCAAAAGGAACAGCTTTTGTATAATGTTTACGTCAAATTAGATCGTGCGACAATGCCAGTTAATGGGACTAATGTTTATCTTAATCCGGGGATGATGGTAACTGCTGAAATTAAAACTGGACGGCGTAAATTAATTGATTATTTCCTAAGTCCATTGATTCAAAATACCACGGAAGCTTTCCACGAGCGTTAAACTAATTTCCAATCTTTACCAAGGTTACACCATTACCTCCTTGAGCTGGTGTACCATAACTATAGGCTAGTACTTGTGGCAGATGACTTAGATATTTGCGAACTACGCCAAGCAAAATAGCTTGATTGTACATAGAGTTAGTCCCTTGTCCATGAATTATCTTAATACATGTTCCGGGTGCTTGCTGCTCAATAAAGCGTTCGAGTAATTCCAGTGCATGCGCCTTGCTGTAACTATGTAAATCTAAACTAGCCCGTATAATTAATTTGCCGCTACGCAGCTCTTTGGGTAAATTCTTTTGCCCGTGACGAAAGAACTCATTTAGCGAATCTTGCTCATCGAAAAACTCAAATTCCCGAGATATACTTGATATGGTATGTTCTAAATTTATCCGCGGTTTAGTGCTAGGCTTTATATTTTGGTAAATTTCAATATTAGTTTTAAGCGGTGTTATCTGTAGCGATTGACAATACTCGCCAAAGCTTAGCGGTTTTATTTCTGACTCTTTTGGGGTTTCCTTAGCAACCTTAGGTGTTGCCGGAAGTTGTTTTTTTAGTATTTTAAGTTTTTTTTGCCACATCATGTATTATGTCTATAAAAATAATTAAATAAAGAGCTCTCAAGCTTGAAGACGATATATTATGCTATAATTTCAAACTTTATAAAATTTTATGCACTGGGGCTTGTATGGCAAAAGTTAAATTGGGTGACTCATACCAATTATACAAACGAATTTTTTCTACTTATATGACTGGCTATTGGAAGAAATTTACGATTTCACTAATAGCTATGGCGGTGGCTGCAGCAACTGAACCTGCGTTTGCCAGATTAATGAAACCATTGATTGATAAGGGTTTTACTGATCAGGATCGCACTGCGATGTGGGCAACTCCATTGGCGGTAATGGTGATTTTCTTGATTCGTGCAATTGCTGCTTACGTCAATGAAACCACTTCAACCTGGCTCTCAGGGACTATCGTTGAAAAAATGCGTACGCAAATGTTCCAAAAACTTCTACGCATGCCAGTGCAGTATTATGACGATAATAATTCCGGACGGATGATTTCACGGATTGTCTATGATGTGACGCAAATTACCGAAGCTGGATTTAATATCATCACTGTGACGGTAAAAGATGGTTTGACAATTATTGGTCTGTTGGCGTTGCTCTTTTATACTAATTGGCAATTAACTTTATTTTGCTTCTTTACCTTACCTTTTGTGCTAGTTTTAGTACGGATTTTGTCTAAGCGCTTACGTAGACTAAATAAAAACAATCAGGAACAATACGGGGCGATGACGCAAGTAGTTACCGAAGCAGTACAAGGGCAAAAAATTGTTAAACTGCTTGATGGTCTAAATTATGAAACCTCGCGTTTTGCCGAAAGCGTTCGTGCGATTAAAGACAATAATGTTCGTCAATCAGGTACGTCATCGCTCAATTCTGGTGTGAGTCAATTCTTGGTTGCCGTGGCGTTATCGTTGATTTTGTATTTTGCGTCAACTCGTTCACGTGCGAATGGCTTTACAGCTGGTGATTTCGTGTCATTTATTACCGCAATGATTATGATTATGCAGCCAATGAAACGAATTACTAACGTTACTCAGTCACTACAACGCGGTTTAGCTTCTGCCGAATCAGTGTTTAGCTTCCTTGATGAGCATGAAGAAGTTGACAATGGCGAACATAAAATTAGTAAAGTTACTGGTGATATTCAGATTAATAATTTGGTATTTAAATATCCAAGCTCAGAAAGAAATGTGCTGGATGACATTAATTTAGAAATCAAAGCTGGTGAAACCGTGGCCTTGGTGGGGAGCTCTGGTAGTGGTAAAACCACTTTGGCAAACCTAATCCCGCGCTTCTATACTCCGCAATCTGGGGTGATTAAACTTGATGGGGTAGAGTTAAATAGTCTGAGCCTACAGTCATTACGTGATCAAATCGCTTTGGTTAGTCAGGAAGTCGTGCTTTTCAATGATTCGGTATATAACAATATCTCCTATGGTAGCAATAGTAGCTTTAGTGAAGAAGAAGTACATAATGCTGCGCGACTTGCCAATGCTTTAGAGTTTATTGAACAATTACCACAAGGATTTGCTACCCAAATTGGGGAAAATGGTACTCGTTTATCAGGTGGGCAAAAACAACGTCTGGCAATTGCCCGTGCTATTTTGAAAAATGCACCGATTTTGGTACTTGATGAAGCTACTTCGGCTTTGGATAATCAATCAGAAAAATTGGTACAAGAGGCGCTGGATCGCTTGATGGCAAATCGTACAACTTTGGTAATCGCGCATCGTTTATCAACCATCCAACATGCTGATAAAATTGTCGTGATGGAACAAGGTAAAATTGCTGAAACAGGTCGTCATGATGAGTTATTAGCTAAAAATGGCGTTTATGCTAGCTTGTACAATATCCAATTTAAAGCCTGATATTAATTCGGGTCTAAAAAGAGCAAACCGCAGTTATTTATGTTATAATATCGCCATTAAAAACACTGTTTAATGGGATTAATTATGCCTAAAATTCTTGCCGCTGAGATTCGTGTAGAGAATTTATTGGAGTGGAATAAACACCTGAAAACAGATTTAAAATGCTATCATGTTGACGAGATTGTCGAAGTGGTGCTTATGAGAATATTAAACGAGCGTAAATAGTTACAACGAGGGGCAAATAGTCACCTCGTTTTTTTAATTAAAGAAAGAAACATTAGCGTGACAAAGTATATTTTTATTACCGGTGGGGTAGTGTCATCTCTGGGCAAGGGAATTGCCGCAGCTTCGACGGCTTCAATTTTAGAGTCGCGTGGTTTAAAAGTTACCATGCTCAAACTTGATCCATATCTAAATGTTGATCCAGGTACGATGAGTCCGATGCAACATGGTGAGGTTTTTGTAACTGAAGATGGTGCGGAAACTGATCTGGATTTAGGGCATTATGAGCGCTTTATTTCAGCACATATGACTAAAAAGAATAATTTTACTTCGGGGAAAATCTACGAGTCGGTGATTCGTAAAGAACGCCGCGGTGAATATTTGGGTAAAACAGTACAGGTAATTCCGCATATTACTAATGAAATTAAAGAGCGAATTATTGCTGGTGCTGCAGGTTACGATGTTGCCATGATCGAAATTGGCGGTACGGTCGGTGATATTGAATCGCAGCCATTTTTGGAAGCAATTCGCCAAATGCGCCAAAATCTTGGACGCGCCAATACCTTATTTATGCATTTAACTTTGGTACCTTATATTGCCAGTGCTGGCGAGCTTAAAACTAAGCCAACTCAACATTCAGTTAAAGATATGTTACAGATCGGGATTCAGCCGGATATTTTGATTTGCCGGATGGATCGGGAATTACCACTTGAAGAAAAACAAAAAATTGCTTTGTTCTGTAATGTGGATGAACGTGCGGTAATTGGTTGTTATGATTCAAATAGTATTTACAAAGTGCCACGGATGTTACACAATCAGGAGATTGATGATATAATTTGTGAGAAAATGCAGATTAATGCACCCGCTGCTGATTTTACCTTGTGGGATAAGATTGTTAATAATTTGGAAAACCCATTACAATTAGTTGAAATTGCGATGGTTGGGAAATACGTTGATTTAACTGAATCTTACAAATCATTAAATGAAGCTTTGATTCATGCAGGAATCCATACCAAATCACGGGTAAATATTAACTATATTGATGCAGAAACCTTGTCCAGTGGTGATCTATCTTCATTGCAAAATATCGATGCGATTTTAGTGCCAGGTGGTTTTGGTAATCGTGGTGTTGAAGGTAAAATTAGAGCAATCGAGTATGCGCGCAAAAATAATATTCCGTTTTTAGGAATTTGTTTAGGTATGCAACTAGCAGTAGTGGAATACGCACGGAATGTTTGTGGTTATGCGGATGCTAATTCGACTGAGTTTAGCCAAAGCAGCTCTTATCCAGTAATTGGCATGATTGAGGAATGGGAAGATAAAAGCGGTAGCGTAGAAACCCGTGATGAAAATACTGATATGGGTGGAACTATGCGCTTAGGGGCACAAGATTGTGAATTAGTTGCTGGTAGTTTGGCAGCAACGGTTTATGGTGCCAATAAAATACATGAGCGTCATCGTCATCGCTATGAAGTTAATAACAGCTTAATTGGTAATTTAGTTAATGCTGGCTTGCTAGTGAGTGGCACTTCGCTTGGGCGCGAGAAGCTAGTGGAAACTATTGAATTACCTAATCATCCATGGTTCTTTGCTTGTCAGTTCCATCCTGAATTTACTTCTAACCCGCGTCATGGGCATCCCTTATTTAGTTCATTTGTTAATGCGGCTTTATCGTATCGTAAACACAAGGCAGATCCGGCATCTGTTTGATATGAAGCAATTTTAGAGAGAGATTTATGCAACAAAATTCATGGAAATTACTAGATTTTGAAGTTGGTCTGAATCAGCCCTTATTTTTAATGGCTGGACCGTGTGTAATTGAATCCGAGCAGCTGGCAATTGATACTGCGGGTTATTTAAAAGAAGTTACCAGCAAATTGGGAATTAACTTTATCTATAAATCCAGTTTTGATAAAGCTAACCGTAGCTCGGGTACTACTTTTCGTGGTCCTGGGATTGACGAAGGTTTGCGGATTATGTCGGAAGTTAAGCGTCAACTGGGTCTGCCGTTGGTAACTGATATTCATGATGTTGAACAAATTGATCAGGTTGCCTCAGTTGTCGATATTTTGCAAACTCCGGCATTTTTATGTCGTCAAACGGATTTCATCAAAGCGGTAGCCAAAACAGGTAAACCGATTAATATCAAAAAAGGTCAGTTTCTTGCGCCATGGGATATGAAAAATGTTACCGATAAAGCTTTGAGCGTTGAGGGGCATGGACTAATTATGGCGTGTGAGCGTGGGGTTAGCTTTGGTTATAATAACCTGATTTCTGATATGACTTCACTGGTGGTTATGCGTGAAACTAATTGTCCGGTAGTCTTTGATGCTACTCATTCAGTACAATTACCGGGTGGGCAAGGACATAGCTCTGGTGGTCGTCGTGAATTTGTGCCGGTGTTGGCACGTGCTGCAGTTGCGGTTGGAATCAGTGGTATCTTTATGGAAACGCATCCGCGTCCGGATGAAGCGAAATCAGATGGTCCTAATTCGTTCCCGATGTATCAGATTGAGGATTTTTTAACTGAAATCATGGCATTAGACCAGCTTGTAAAAAAATATTAATTATTTTTAGTCGTTAATTATTTAAAAGGAAATTATATGTCTGCTATTGTTGATATTATTGCTCGTGAAATTCTTGATTCACGTGGTTTTCCAACGGTTGAAGTTGATGTGGTCTTAGAGTCAGGGGCTTTTGGCCGCGCGGCAGTACCTAGCGGCGCATCAACTGGTTCGCGTGAAGCGCTAGAATTGCGTGATGGTGATAAAGCACGTTACAACGGTAAAGGTGTTTTAAAAGCAATTGCTAACGTAAACGGTCCGATTACTGAAGCCGTTCTTGGTTTAGATGCTTTGGATCAAACTGCTATTGATAATCTATTGATCGCTTTGGATGGTACGGAATATAAATCAAATTTAGGTGCAAATGCTACTTTGGCGGTATCTATTGCAGTTGCGCGTGCTGCTGCTGATGAATTAGGCGTTCCTCTTTTCAAATATGTAGGTGGTGCTGGCAAAAAAATGTTACCTGTTCCAATGATGAATGTAATCAATGGTGGCGCTCATGCTAATAATAACCTAGATGCTCAAGAATTCATGATTATGCCAGTTGGTGCGCCAAGTTTACGTGAAGCGGTTCGTTATGGTTCTGAAACTTTCCAGGCGTTAAAATCAATTTGTAATGAACGTGGTTTCCCAACGTCAGTAGGTGATGAAGGTGGTTTTGCACCAAATTTAAATAGCAATAAAGAAGCTTTGGAAATGATTATTCAAGCAATTGAAAAAGCTGGCTATGTTCCAGGTAAAGATATCATGATTGCTTTAGATCCTGCTGCGTCAGAGTTTTATAAAGATGGTCATTATCACCTTACCTCTGAAGGTTTAAAACTTAGCTCAGATCAAATGATTGACTATTGGGAAAATCTGGTGGATAACTATCCGATTATTTCTTTGGAAGATGGTTTAAGTGAAGAAGATAAGGCTGGCTGGACTAAATTGGTTGAGCGTTTAGGTAAAAAAGTTCAATTGGTCGGTGATGATGTCTTTGTAACTAATCCAAAAATTGTTGCCAATGGAATTAAAAATAAAATGGCTAATTCATTATTGGTTAAAATCAATCAAATTGGTACCTTAACCGAAACTATTGAAGCGGTAGAAATGGCTAAATCTGCTGGTTGGACCACAGTTATGTCACATCGCTCTGGTGAAACTGAAGATTCAGTAATTGCTGATTTGGCTGTTGGATTAAACACAGGTCAGATTAAAACTGGTTCAATGTCTCGTTCGGATCGGATTGCTAAATACAATCAATTACTTCGTATCGAAGAAATGCTTGGTGAAAATGCAGTTTATCCGGGACTGAATGCATTTTATAATATCAAATAATTAAATCATATGATAAAAGCAGCTATTTAATATAGCTGCTTTTATCATTGCAAATATATTTTATGTATATATTAAAATGGTTTGCTAAATTTTTGGCCGCCATTTTCGTCATGAGTTACTAGCTATTGTCCCTCTTTAACAGTTACAGTTGATCCAGTATATCCTACTAAATTTTATAAAAATACACCGAGATGTGGTTTATTCCACTCGGTGTACTTTTTCTTTTCCCGTGTTTAATTAAATACTATTTGATTATTCTCTGTTTCGACTAAAATAGTTTGTTCAGGCAAATAACTACCAGCCAAGATTGCCTTAGCTAATGGATTCTCGATATATTGTTGAATTGCGCGCTTTAACGGACGCGCCCCATACACGGGATCAAAACCAACCTCAGACAATAAATCTAACGCTTCGCTGCTAACTTGCAGATTAAGATCCATCTTAGCCAAGCGTAATTCTAAGCGTTTAAGCTGAATCTTGGCAATCTGGCGAATTTGTGCCTGATCCAGACCATGGAATACCACGACATCATCAATCCGATTGACAAATTCCGGGCGGAAATAATTTTTAAGCTCTTCCATTACCGTAGCTTTAATTGCCTCGTATGGCTCGTGACTCATACTTTGAATTTGTTGTGAACCAATATTAGAAGTCATCACTACTACCGTATTGCTAAAATCAACGGTACGTCCTTGTCCATCAGTTAAACGTCCATCATCCAGTACCTGTAATAGAATGTTGAAGACATCGGGGTGGGCTTTTTCAACTTCATCCAACAGAATCACACTATATGGTTTACGACGAACTTGCTCGGTCAGATAACCACCTTCTTCATAACCCACATATCCCGGAGGGGCACCCACCAAGCGAGACACACTATGTTTTTCCATATACTCGGACATATCAATCCGAATCAGATGATCTTCGCTATCAAACAAGAAACCAGCCAAGGCTTTACATAATTCAGTTTTACCAACACCAGTTGGACCCAAGAATAAGAATGAACCATATGGACGATTAGGATCCGACAGACCAGAACGCGAACGACGAATCGCATCGGCAATTGCGGTAACTGCCTGATTTTGTCCAATTACTTTCTCATGTAACTTATCTTCCATGAGGAGTAATTTATCTTTTTCACCTTGCATCATTTTAGATACCGGGATGCCAGTAGCGCGTGATACAACTTCGGCAATTTCTTCCGCGCCAACTTCGGTACGTAGTAGTTGCATCTGTTTATGTTCACCTTTTTCTGCTTGATGAAGTCTGGCACTTAGCTCTGGTAGCTTACCATATTCAAGTTCAGCTACTTGTTGCCAGTCACCTTTACGTTTATAATTTTCAATTTCCGATTTGAGTTTATCAATTTCATCTTTAATTGATTGCGCACCTTGCACCATTGCTTTTTCGTTATTCCAGATTTCTTCTAAATCAGCATATTCTTTGCCAAGCGTATTGATTCCTTCTTCAATAATTTCCAAACGCTTTTTACTCGCATCATCGGATTCTTTTTTTACTGCTTCACGTTCAATCTTGAGCTGAATCAAACGCCGTTCAAGTTTATCCATAACTTCAGGCTTGGAGTCAATCTCCATTTTAATCTTAGAAGCAGCTTCATCAATCAGGTCAATTGCTTTATCAGGTAAGAAGCGATCGGTAATATAACGTTGTGATAATTCTGCTGCTGCAACAATTGCCGGATCGGTAATTTCAACGCCATGATGGATCTCATATTTTTCCTGTAAGCCACGTAAAATTGCTATCGTATCTTCAACACTTGGCTCACCCACCAATACTTTTTGGAATCTACGTTCTAAAGCTGGATCTTTCTCAATATATTTACGGTACTCATCCAACGTAGTTGCGCCGATACAGTGTAATTCTCCGCGAGAGAGGGCAGGCTTCAACATGTTGCCCGCATCCATCGCGCCTTCGGCTTTACCAGCACCAACCAAAGTATGAATTTCATCAATGAAAATCAAAGTTTGACCTTCGTCCTGCGCTAATTCATTCAAGACTGCTTTGAGGCGCTCTTCAAATTCACCGCGGTATTTAGCACCAGCTAGTAAAGAAGCTAAATCCAAGACCAGCAAGCGTTTATTTTTAAGTCCTTCAGGAACTTCACCATTAACGATCCGTTGCGCCAAGCCTTCAACAATTGCAGTTTTACCAACACCGGGTTCACCAATCAAAACCGGATTATTTTTAGTCCGCCGTTGTAAAACCTGAATCGCCCGACGAATTTCATCATCACGCCCGATAACCGGATCAAGTTTACCAATTCGCGCACGCTCGGTTAAATCTACCGTGTATTTTTTAAGCGCCTCACGTTGTCCTTCTGAGTCTTGGCTATCGACCATTTGTCCACCACGAATGTCCATGATGACTTTATTAACTTCAGCAGTTTTTACGTTGAATTGTTTTAATATACGGCCTAGATCGCCTTTGTCTTCGAGTGCCGCTAATAGAAATAGTTCTGATGCGATAAAATTATCCTGCAATTTAACTGCAATTTTTTCAGTTACATTGAGTAGATTATTTAAATCACGGGATATGGTAATCTCGCCACCAGTACCAGTTACTTTAACAATCCGGTTAATACTAGCTTGTAATTCTACTTTTAACGGATTAATATTTACGCCAACTTTAGCCAAGACGCTGGCAATAGTGGAGTTTTCTTCATTAAGCATTGCTAATAACAAGTGTTGCGGTTCGATATAAGCATTGTCGTGGGCTAGCGCCAAACTTTGTGCTTCTTGCAAAGCAGTTTGGAATTTAGTAGTTAGTTTTTCAAAACGCATCATTTTCTCCTTTTTGCGCTTACTCATTGTTTGTCTCTTGGGTTTTATTCGTATCTCAAAAAATACTTATTGTTGTTTATTGTCCGAGAGTTAAATGCTTTGAGTATAAATTATGTTACTAATTATATGGTGATCAAAAGCTATATTTCAATAGCTGAAATTAACTAATTTAGTTTTTTCTAATTTAATGCTATTTATCTTAGCTTTGAGGCATCATACACTAGTTATAAATTTGAGCTATAATAGCGACTTGATTAATTAATCTGGGTTTATAAGGTTATCTATGTCTGAATTACGTATTAAGAATCAATTACCACTGGGAATCGCGTGGTTATGGGTAAAAGCAAGTTTTGCTACTTTTCGTGAAAAGCCAATTCATTTTTTGGCATTTGCTATTACATATATTTTATTTTCATTATTTCCATTTTTTGGTGGTTTTTTATCTGTATTTATCTTAGTTCGGATTTATTTAAGTTCTGACAAAATTGCTAAGGATGAAAATTTTGATGTCGCTTTAAATTTAGGTGAGCTTTTGCGTCAACGTAATATATTGAGTTACGCACTCTTTAGTATGGGTTTTGATTTAATTGGAATGTCAGCTATTAGTGAAACGCTTAATTCGTGGGGGCTTAGCTCTGCAACACAAATGAATGCTGCGGCAATGAGTGATCCAAGGTTTTTGTATTTACTAGTTGGAGTGAGTATCTTTCGGCATTTATTCTTTGGAATATCGCTAGTAATTATTAGCTTTAATCCGGAAATAAAAGTATTACAGTCATTATTGTTAAGCTGGAAATTTATTCTAAAGCACTTAGTACTATTAGTTTTTGCTTTGTTCTTATTACTGCCATTTTTGCTACTTCCGCTTTATTTAAGCGTCTTATTGGCGGTTTCGATAAATAATGTAGTGGTGTTAGCGATTACTGCATTTTTACTATTAATTGTCATTTTATTGTTTATTAGTGTGACGGCAATTTTTAGTTATAAATTATATCAAGATGGAATGGAATATCATGACTAATTTTACTGCTCCAGTGATTAATAAAGTTAAATTTAGCTATTTTTTACGCTGGGCAAAATTTGCTGTAAGCTCTTTATGGTTAAATCCGTGGCGCTTACTTTTGCTAAGTGCTGGCTGTTTGTCTTTGTTTTTGTTGATTTTCGTTGCAGGTAATTTTATACAAAGCAGTTTTATTATTGTTACCATAGCTTCGCTGGGTTTAAGTTTAATTTTTCCAATACTTCTTGCTGCATTGGCTATTGTGGCAAGACGACTGCGTCAGCAACAGCCGGTATTATATAGAGTAATAGTGAGTGAATTTTGGCATGGAGCAAATTTACGTTTGATATTTGTATATGCTTTATTGGTGCTGTTTTTTTCGCTTAGCTGCAATTATTTGCTGTTTTTGATACCGGAATATAAATTAGTGCTTAGTTATGCTTTGGAAGTTATTTTGGCTATTTTACAGATTATTATGCTAATTGCAATTCCATTAAATACTCAGTTTAGTGGCAAGCCATTTCATGTCTTGGCATATAGCACTCGAGCGTTTGTGATTAATTTTGTTCCGTGTATGTTATTTTTGCTAATGGTTTTGCTTATTCTTTTTGGAGCAATTGCTCTAGCAAAATTAGCTGCACTATTAATTGGAACATGGGCTTTAATTATTTATGTCTTGGAGTTATGGTTATTTGTGACTTGGTTAGGTTTGGCTACGGCTAATATGTCGCATGATCTATTTACTATAAACGTGTAATGGTGGGAATATGAAGATAATTATAAACGAATTAAAAACTGAAGCGATAATCGGTTGTTATGATTATGAACGGAATCAAAAACAGCCGCTAGTAATTAGTTTAAAACTAGAGTTGGGACGTTGGAATTATCCGGATGAACTAGTCCATACTGTTAATTATGCTGAACTATGCCAGTTAGTTCAAGAGTTAACGCAAGTTAGTAAATTTTTATTGCTGGAGAGTTTAGCACATTATCTGGTTGATGAATTATTTACGCGCTATCCACAAATTAAGCATATAGATATAGATATAAGTAAACCTGATGTGTGTGATGCTCTGGGCTGTCTTGCTCAGGTTGAGTATTCTCAAGCCAGAGCATATAAAATAGCTTTGGCATTAGGTTCAAATCTAAATAATCCACAACATCAACTGATAAGCGCAATTGAGTTTTTAAGTGAAATTGTTAGTGAGATAAAAGTCGCTCCATTTTATAAAAGTTCGCCGCAGGGTTTTAGTGAGCAAGATGATTTTTATAATACTTGTATCAGTGGTGTTACCACGCTTGAGCCACAAGAGTTGCTAATTGCTTTAAAAAAAATTGAAAAGCGGATGGGTAAATCGGAGCAGTTTACTAATGGTCCGCGGATTATTGATTTGGATATTATTTTGTTTGAGAATCAAGTAGTGCAGGGCTTATTTTTGCAGATACCTCATCCTCGCATGCACGAACGTGATTTTGTCTTGCAACCATTAGCCGAGATTGAGCCAGACTGGGTTCATCCAAAAATACAGATAAGTATTAGTGAATTACTTGCCAAATTGCAACCTAATCAACAATTTATTCTGCAGCAAGTGATGTAATGTTTTTATATCTCTTGGTTTCCAACTCGCTGCAGGGATTAAGAGCTGAGCTGCGCCAAATAAAGCTAGAGCTTAGCTATGCAAGTTATTATTCTTGGGCAAATAAACTCTATCTACTAATTCAGACAAGTGGCCAGGTGCCTGAGGTAGAGCAATTTATAGCACCATCCATGCCAAATAATTTTGACAATCCCGAGCAAATATTGAAGTCATGGGCATATAGTGAATTAGTGCAAGATATAAACTGGCTTAACTATGAGCAAAAGGCGCAAGCAAGTCATAATGGTTGTAGTCTGTTTATTGGTAATGTCGAGGTAAAGCGTTCTTTTTTAGCATTGCCTGAGTTAATGTTAATAATCAACCAAACTCCTGATTCTTTTTCAGATGGCGGTAAGTATTATCAGCAAATTGATAAAATAATCGAAGAACTAGAGCCGGCGTTAGCTGCTGGAGTTAGTATAATTGATGTAGGTGCGGAATCAACTAGACCAGGTGCGCAGGCGTTGAACCCCGCGGAAGAAATTAAACGCTTAGAGCCTTTGCTGGTGGTTCTAAATCAACTCAAATCATGTTATTCATTTAAGTTAAGCTTGGATAGCTTTCGCGCAGAAACGCTTTTGCATTTTTTACCGTATTTGGATATCGTTAATGATGTTTCAGGAAAGCTGAATTCTGATTGCTTGCGCCAAATTAAAGCTGCTGCTAAAAGTTATGCCTTTATGCATAGTTTAACTATACCAGCTAATCCGCAAATCGTGTTAGGTTCTGATTGTGATCCCTGTGCTGAAATTTTGCAATGGGCAGAGAGCAAGCTTGAGCAACTCCTTCAGCTTGGATTTACACATAA
Organism: Burkholderiales bacterium; assembly: GCA_019748155.1. Lineage (GTDB taxonomy): Bacteria > Pseudomonadota > Gammaproteobacteria > Burkholderiales > UBA11063 > Aquella. Next base: position 23,073 of record JAIEPY010000086.1, read on the forward strand.
GCAGTTAATCTGCGACCCGGGAATTGGTTTTAATAAAACCTCTGCCCAAGCATGGTATTTATTGCGTAATATTTCACGCTTACAAAGCTTAGATGTTGAGTTATTAGTCGGGCACTCACGAAAACGCTTTTTAGATCAAGTTACGCTTTCAGAATATGGCGGACGGGATAGTGAGAGCGCTGCAGTGGCTAATTTTTTAGCGACTCAGAGCGTTGATTATATTCGCATGCATGATTACCGGGAATACTTTAAATTAGTTAAAACCAATAATCAGTTAGAGCGTAAATATTTTAGAGGAATAAGCAAATGAATCAACAGCAGATTCTTGATGAATTAGCTAATTTAAATCCTCCGCAAACTGAGTTTAATGCCAATGCCATCAAAAAAGCTTTACAACTGTGTAATGAGCCCCAGTTTCAATATAAAGTAATCCATATTGCCGGGACTAATGGCAAAGGCTCTACAGCAGCATTTCTTGAAGCCGGGTTACTGGCTGCAGATTATCGGGTTGGGAAATACACCAGCCCATATATCCATTGCCTCAATGAGTGTATTTTAGTAAATCAACAGCAAATTAGTGATACTAATTTGGCTAATTTATATCTGGAGCTTAAAGAGTTATTAAAATCTAGCTCGATTTTACTCAGTTCGTTTGAAATGCTAACACTGATTATGTTTGTCTATTTTGCGCGCTGTGGCATTGACTATCTGGTGTTGGAAACCGGGCTTGGTGGCCTGGATGATGCGACAAATGTAGTCGATAGCCAATATAGCGTTATTACCAATATTGCACTGGAGCATACTCAGTGGTTGGGCAATAATTTGACTGATATTGCGCGGCATAAAGCTGGAATTATTCATAACGGTAAAAAAGTGGTTATCGCTGATACGATAGTGGAATTAGTGGCTGCAGTTAGCGCGCGTACGAACAATTGCGTCAATGTGTTGGAAAAATATAATTGTCGTAGTGAACTTGACTCATCTCGTTTTATTACGTGCTTATGGTTTGCTTCTAAAGAATATCCTGACAAATACGTAGAACTTGGTTTATTTGGACATTTTCAGGTGCGTAATTTTTTAGCTGCCTATGAGGTATTGCATGATATTGGCATTAGCGATGCAACGATCTTTGCTGCTGCCAGGCAAGTTAAATGGTCAGGGCGCTTACAGCTATTAGGTAGATATCCGCAAATTATTGCCGATGCCTCGCATAATGCTGAGGGTTGTAAAGTTCTGGTGCAATCTCTGGAGGAGCTTATTAATCCAGCTGATTGTGTGCTAATTGCTTCGGTTTTACGTGATAAAGATCGTGATGCGATGCTGGAGCTTTATGCTAAACTTGCAACTACCTTGGTGGTTTGTAATCTTTTTGATCAGCCACGCGCAACTCCTGCACGGGAATTAGCAAAATTGGCACACGGTAAATTTACACAAGTTCATATTTATAATGCACCCCACGCTGCACTAGTTGCTGCCAAACGAATGAAGAAAAAATTTATTATTATCAGCGGTTCAACCTATTTGCTAAAATATTTCGTTAGATAAGTTCAAAAAAGGGTAAAAATGAAGGAATACGATCACCAGCTGGGAATGAAGATTCATCAGCTCTTAATTCAACAAAACTTGGAAAACCAAGTTGATTTTACTAAAGTTGCTGAATGCCAGGATACAGGGTATCAGGAGATGATTAGAGCTAAATTTGCCGAGGTTTTGAATTTACTTGGCTTTGCGACAAGTGAGGGCGAAAATCATAATATCGCCAAACGAGTGATTAATCTTTATCTACAAGAGCGCTTTTGGGGTTTAGATTATCATCGCTTTCCTACTTTTGCGATGATGTCCAATCAGTTCAATTATGGCGAACCATTAATTGCTAGCAATATAGCATTTCAAACTAATTGCGAACATCATTTGCTAGCTGTCAAAGGGCGGGCGGTAATTGCCTATATCCCTAAAGATCATTTGGTTGGTCTTGGCAAACTTAACCAAATTTTACATTTCTTTGCAGCACGCCCACAATTGCAGGAACGTTTAACTAAACAGGTATTTGTGGTGTTGCAGGAATTATTAGCAACTGATGATGTGGCTGTAGTACTCAAAGCACAGCATGATTGCATGAATAATCACGGAGTTATTAACGATGATAGCTGGCACACCAGCTCGCAGTTTGGCGGTATATTTAAGCTCAACTCAGCACTTCAGCTGCAATTAAGTGTTGATATTACGCATAATAAGTGTTAATATCCGAATGATATAGTCAGTATCAATAATTAGTATTAGTTACTAAAAATAATGATGGTTCTTGCAGGATTACTCAGTAAAATAATAATCGGAGTTTGTTTATATTTTGCTAAGGTCTTAAAGTACGATGAGCAGCTTGGCTCTATGATGTTCTAAAAAATGACGTTACTAAGTTTAATTTTCGCATTATTTTAGCCTTTAGTCGCCGAGTTTAGTAGATATTTTGTTACTGCAGTAATTGGAATATCTGCTCGATTATGGTTAATGATATTATTTCTAATGGTTGTAGTGTTATATTTACTGATTTTTTGTTCTTTTGAACGCCATAAACTATACTCTTCGTCTTTGAATTTTGGACTTTGTCGGATTTCAAAAAGACTCCTTATGTTGTTCTAGCTACACTGTGTCGTCTTTTTTATCAATCCTTCGCGTCTAAAAATCAAATACTACGAGTATATAATTATTAAATAGGTCGGAATTATTCCGGCCTATTATCAATTTCGTAAATTACTTTCCTTCTTTATAACGCTCTGAATACTCTCTAGTAGCAGTTTTTAGAACAATCTTTTCTCCAAGATTAACAAAAGAAGGTACAACTACACGAATACCAATATCCAGTATTGCTGGTTTATCCATCGCTGTAGCTGTCGCACCTTTGATTTGAGGATCTGTTTCCACGACGGTACACACGATTGTTGTTGGGAATTCAACAGCAAGAACACTACCATCAACCAATTTAAGTCTTACATTAATACCATCAGATAAAAAGACAACATCATCTCCGATTGTATCTGGAGTAACTGTAATTTGGCTATAATCTTCCATATTCATAAACACGTAGTTTTCACCTTCTTTATACAAGAAAGTATACTCAAGCTCTTCTGTTGATAAGCGCTCAATTGAGTCTGTCGATCTAAATGCGGTCTGAGCTTTCGAACCTGTTTGAATATTTCTCATTTCTGTTTGTATAAATGCACCACCACCAGTTCCTGATTTAACTGTACGCGTGCTTAATACCGCAAATTGACGACCCTCATATTGAATAATCCAGCCTTGACGAAGATCAACTGCTTTTTCTTTCATGCTTATTTCCTTTTTATGATTGAGAATATTTTTGTTGGGGCTAGACAGTCAAAGCACACCATGAAATTTTTGTTCAGTGAGGCTACAATAGATTGACACACGTGATGTACCTTGATTGTCTAGTCCATTTTTGTTTTATTAAAGGTAGTAATTTTACACTATTTTATACTTGAACAGATTCAAAATACTGCTTAGCTAATTTATGATGAAGCATCCAGATAGTAAGTGGGAGTAAATTAGTGACTCAAAATGATAAATCTGATTAAGGAGACATGGATTACACATGCTATTTAATCAATACATTATCATGCTGCAAAATCCAGCGTTGAATTTCATTTGTCTCTTCCTCCGCGAGTAAGTATTGATTCAATGATGTATTAGTGTCGTGAAACCGATAGCGCAGAATAACTTCTGGTAAATTAGTAGCCATAATATTTTTCGCAAAAACAAGCCTAGCAAATAGATCATAATCAGCACATACTTTATAGTGCGAGTTATATCTCAAAGTATTTAATGCCGACGTACGAAACATAACACTCGGATTTAAAAAGGGCACTCCATCAAAAAAACTTTGCTTTAATTCTTTCATTGTCGATGAAGTTAAATAATCTAATCTTACGCTAGAGTTATCCGGATAAAATGCTTCAGCTTGCCCGCCGACAAAACCAATTTCAGGGTTCTTTGTTAAAAATCTAACTTGCTGCTCAAACCTTGTTGGGATACAAATATCATCATGATCTATTATGGCGATAAATGAACCTTGCGCGAGGTCAATTCCAATATTTGAAGCAATCGCTATACCACCATTTACTTTACATGGTACCCAAATAATCCGATTATCATTGTAGCTTGCAACAATTTGCTCTAACCTTAAGTTATCCTGTGGGCTATCATTTACAATTAAAAACTCAAAATCTAAATAAGTCTGTCCAAGCACGCTTTCAATCGCTTCTCGTAGATAAATTTCACAAGTTTGATAAACTGGCATTACTACACTTAGTTTAGTTTTACTATAATTTCTAATTTCACCTTTCAAACGTGAGTCCTTATTTAAAATTGCAATTGTAGTAACTGTATGTCATATATACTCATCGTCTTTGAATTATTTTAAAAAAGACTCGTCATGTACTTCTGAGTAGACATTCGTAACACGAGTGTTGGTCTTTTCTATCAATAGACCTCTTTCATAACCTATTTGCATATCTCAAAATTGTAAATTCCTGCTAATAAATTAACTCGCAATCCAAA